>DAHZZC010000633.1 GCA_027435495.1 Planctomycetales bacterium | reverse complement strand
GTCGCACGCACGATCCCGATGCGATGGGGCGAACTCCGCGTCCTCGGCGGGATGCCCAATGCGCTCGCGATCCGGGGCGATCGCCTCTACGTCGCCGATGGCGGTGACAACGCCCTCGCCGAGGTCGACCTGGTCGCCGGTCGTGTCCTCGGTTTCCGGCCCGCCGGCTTTTTTCCGGTCGCGGTGCAGCTTGACCACGACGGCCGATCGGCGTACGTCCTGAACACCAAGGGGAACGGCTCCGTCCGCCGGACTCTCCAGGGCCAGCCCGGAAACGCCCACGATTTCCAGGGGACGATCACGCGAGTGGACCTCTCGGCCGACCTTGCCGCCGCAACTGCCCGCGTGGCCCGCGACAACCGATGGGACGCCCACCCCGGCCGACCGAAGGCGAAGGTCTACAACGGCGCGATCAAGCATGTTCTCTACATCATCAAGGAGAACCGAACCTACGACGAGGTCTTCGGCGACATGCCCGCGGGGAACGGCGACCCCAAACTTTGCAGCATCGGCGAGACGATCATGCCCAATCATCGCAAGATCGCTCGCGAGTTCACCCTTTTCGATAACGGATACGTCAGCGGGACCAACAGCGCCGACGGCCACGCCTGGTCGACCCAGGCGATCGCCAACGACTACCTCGAACACTTCTACGTCGGCTACTCGCGCACCTACCCCGACGATGGCGACGACGCGATGGGCCTCTCCGGCGCAGGGGCCATCTGGGACGCCGCGCTCAAGAAGGGGCGCTCGGTCCGCGTCTGGGGCGAGTTCTGCGACGACAAGCTCGCCACCTACGACCCGATGCCGAAAGATTGGTTCGAGGTCTGGAAAGACCGCATCCAGGGAACGCATAAATTTAAGTTCACGGCTGATACGACGGTCGCGAGCCTGAAGCCGCTGATCAACCGCGAGGTGCATTACTGGCCGCTTTTGCAGAGCGATCAGTTCCGCGCCGATGTCTTTATCCGGGAATACGAGGAATTCAGCCGGAAGGACACAGTCCCCGACCTGATGATGCTGACGCTCCCGTGCGACCACACCGAGGGGATCAACGCGAAGTATCCGACGCCCCGCGCGATGATGGCGGACAACGACCTGGCGCTCGGCCGTGTGGTGGAGGCTCTCTCAAAAAGTCCGCAGTGGAAGGAGACCTGCATCTTCGTGATCGAGGACGACGCCCAATCGGGTCCGGACCATGTCGACGGCCACCGGACGGTCTTCCTGGCGATCAGCCCCTACAACAAGCGGCGAGCGGTCGATTCGACGTTCTACACGACGACGAACATGATCCGGTCGATGGAGATGATGCTGGGCCTTGACCCGATGAACCGATTCGACGCGACGGCCGACCCGATGGTCGCCTGCTTCACCGACGAGCCCAACCTGACGCCGTATCGATCGGTATCGAACCACGTCCCGCTCGACGAGCGGAACCCCTCAGGCCATGCGATGACCGACGCCGATCGCTACTGGGCCGAGAAAACCGCCTCACTCGACTGGAGCCACCTCGACGCGCCCGATCCGTACTGGTTGAATCGAATCACCTGGTACAGCCTCAACCGTGGCACTCGGGCCTATCCCGCCCGCCCCGGCGAGCAACCGGGGACGGATGACGACTGAGAAATCAGGCGTGGTCGTCCGTCGTCATTCAAGAGGATCTGGGCGACGATCATGACCGCTCCCTATGCACACAGCCTCTCCGGACGACCTCAAACGGAGTGGCATTCGCTCCGCGATCATCTCCAGCAGACGGCCGAGCTTGCCAGGGAATTTGCATCGGACTTCGAGGCCGGCGAGTGGGGCTACCTGGCCGGTCTCTGGCACGACCTGGGCAAGTACAGCGACGATTTCCAGAACTACCTGCGCCGGAACGGCGGCGATGAGAACGCGGTCCACTCGTCGGAGATGACCGGCCGCGTCGACCATTCCACCGCTGGCGCCCAGCATGCCGACCGACTCAAGGCGAGGCTCCTCGCCTACGTGATCGCGGGCCACCACGCCGGCCTGCCCGACCACGTCGGCGAGGCTTCCAGCCTCTCGGCCCGCCTGGAAAAAGTGGTCCCGTCGATCGACGCCGCGCCGGCCGATATCCGGGAGCATCCCCTGCCCCGTTTACCTCGGCTCGATTGCCCCGACAAATCCGATCGACGCCGCGGCTTCACGCTGGCCTTCTCCACACGGATGCTCTTCTCCTGCCTCGTCGATGCCGACTTCCTCGACACCGAGCGGTTCATGGATCCCGGCCGCTCAAGCCACCGGCCGATGGACTCTCCCTCCTGTGCCTCAATGCTCGAACGGCTCGACGATTTCCTGGCAAGGAAGCAGAAAGACATCCCCCAGACTCCCGTGAACCGGCGCCGCGCGGAGGTCCTGGCGTCCTGCCGGGAGCGGGCCGACCAGGCGCCGGGCTTCTTCTCGCTCCACGTTCCCACCGGCGGCGGAAAAACTCTCTCGTCGCTGGCGTTCGGCCTGGCGCACGCCGCCCGGCACGACCTTCGTCGCGTCGTCTACGCGATCCCCTTCACCAGCATCATCGAGCAGACCGCCGACGTCTTCCGCGAGGCGCTCGGCGACCTGAGTGAACACGTGCTCGAACACCACGGCAATCTGGACGCCGACGATCCCGCCCGTCAATCCGTCCGGCTGCGGCTGGCCGCCGAGAACTTCGACGCACCCCTCATCGTCACGACCAACGTGCAACTCTTCGAGTCGCTCTTTGCCTACAAGCCGTCGCGGTGTCGGAAGCTGCACCGCCTTGCGAGGAGCGTCATCATCCTCGACGAGGTGCAAACGTTGCCCCCTCGCCTGCTGGCTCCCACCCTGGCCGCGCTCGAGGAACTGGTGCGGAATCACGGATCGACGGTCGTCCTCTGCACGGCGACTCAGCCCGCCCTGGAAAAGCGTCTGGAGTTCTCGATCGGCCTGGAAAACATCCGGCCGATCGTCGACGATCCCTCGGCGCTCCACGATTCCCTCCGTCGCGTCCAGGTCGAGCGCCGGGGCCGGATCGAGAACTCGGACCTCGTCCGTTCTCTCCGGGAAGAGGGACAGGTCCTCTGCGTCGTCAACTCACGTCGACACGCCGCGGAACTGTTCGCGGAGCTGGACGATCGCAAGGCGCTGCACCTGAGCGCCTCGATGTGCGCCGAGCACCGATCGGAGGTCGTCGCCGAGATCCGTCGCCGCCTCAAAAATCATGAGCAATGCGTCGTAATATCAACACAAGTCATCGAGGCTGGCGTGGACGTCGACTTCCCGGCCGTCTATCGGGCGTCCGCGGGGCTCGATTCGATCACCCAGGCGGCGGGCCGTTGCAATCGCGAGGGGGGCCTGCTGTCGGAGGATGGCCAGCCCCGGCTCGGCCGCGTGATCGTCTTCGACTACGACGCGAAGGCGTATCCGACCGTCCCCTCGATCACCCAGGCCGCCAGCCACTTCCGCGAGATCGCCGGAAATCACAACGACCTGCTCTCGCCCCGCGCCGTTGAGGACTTTTTCCGCCTCCACTACTGGCAGCAGGGCGGCGATGGCGGACGCGGCTGGGATCGCGGCGTCGGTGGCGAGAGCGTCATGGATGCCTTCTGTGCCGATCGAAAACACCTCCTGCACGCCAGCTTCCGCCGGGCCGCCGCGGCGTATCGCCTGATCGACGACGCCCAGGTCCGACTGCTCGTCCCTTACGGTCGCGGCCGGGATCTCATCGAGGAGCTGGAAAGCTTCCCCGATTCCGTCGAGCCCTGGCAACTCCGCGACTTCGACCGCCGGGCCCAGCGCTTCGTCGTCGGCGTCTACGAGCAGGGCCTCATCAAGCTGCACCAGAACAGCAACCTGCTGGAACGCCACGGACGATTCTATCTCGCCAGGCTTGATGCCTATCAAGACAGGGTCGGCCTGATATTCGATCTCCCCGGTCTCGATCCCGATAGGCTCGTCGTCTGAGCCTGGGAGAGCCCGGCAGCCGACTCGCGGCCCGCTGCCGGGTCTTCTCCATGGCACCCTGTTCCACTGATCGGTTTCAATCCACACTCCCATGCGGAAGTGACGCAAGGTGTTTCCGAAAAAAGCGGTCGAGCCGCTTGTCACGGAACTCCTCAAGCGCAAGTATAGAAGGCGATGGCAAGCCAGTTCTTCCGATCTGTGGAACAGGATGCAAAAAATGGTCGCCCGGTATCTTGAGATCGCAACCCAACTCCTCGCGGAGATCGAGGTCCCTCTCGATCGGCTCCCCTACACCGATGATTTTGAGCCGATCTACGAACGGTTCCAGGATCTCGCCGGGAAGAGCCTGGACCGCCACGAGGTCTGGTGGAGTCTGCTGAGTGCGCGAAAGCGTGGCCGTGGTCACGCTCGCCTCCGGCGTCGTTCTATGCTCGCATGAGCGGCATCCGGAAAAATATAGCCCAGGGGCGTTGGTGACGCATGGACACTATCTCTGGGCTGGTGTAAAAGTACACGCTTCTCAACGATGGTCGTGTGGATTCAGCCCACCGGGCATGCCTCAAGTTGTGGGCGAACAGGACGGGAGGGTTGGCAAGATCGATGAGCATACAGTTGCAGGTCTGGGGCGATTTCGCCTGCTTCACGCGCCCCGAGATGAAGGTCGAGCGCGTCTCGTACGACGTGATCACGCCTTCAGCGGCGCGGGGGATTGTCGAGGCGATCTACTGGAAGCCGGAGATTCGATGGGAGGTCACGCGCATCCGCGTTTTGCGACCAATCCGATTCACCTCAATCCGGCGCAATGAGGTGTCGAGCAAGATCCCCGCGGGCACGGTTTCAACCGCGATGAAGAAGGGCCGGGGCGTCCTGGGGATATACGTCGAGGACGACCGCCAGCAGCGGGCCGCGACGATCCTTCGCGACGTCGCCTACGTGATCGAGGCCCGCTTCGAGATCCTCGGCGGCGAGAACAACGCCGGCAAGCACATTGACCAGTTCAAGCGGCGAGCCCGAGACGGCCGGTGTTTCCAGCGCCCGTATCTTGGCTGTCGCGAGTTCCCCGCCGATTTCGCCCTCATCGACGACGGCCAGCCCCTCCCCGATGTGCCTCAAGAATTCCAGGGCGAGCGCGACCTGGGCTACATGCTCCACGAGATCGACTTCGACGACGGCATGACGCCCCGATTCTTCCGCGCGATCCTGCGCGACGGCGAGATGGACGTGCCGGCCCTGTCGAGCCAGGAGGTGCGACGATGACCCAGCCCACCAGCGGACTCCTGCCCGCGCTGATCGGATACTACCACCGACTCGCCGACGACCTCGATCAGCAAGTGCCAGTGGCCGATTTCGGCTTCTCGGAAGAGAAAATCCACTTTTGCCTGGTCCTGGAGCCTGATGGGAATCTGTTCGAGTTCCAGGACATCCGCGACCGCACCGACAAGGGGAAGCCGATCCCCAAAACGATGCTCGTCCCCGACAGCGGCGGCCGAGCCGGCTCCGGCATGAAGCCGTTCTTCTGCTGGGATAACACCGGCTACGCGATCGGGCGCGACAACAAGAACAATCCCAAACGCGCGGCCGAGATGTTCGCCGCCTTCCGCGATCTTCATTTGACGTTCCGCGACGAACTGGCGGACGACGAGGGATTTCAGGCCCTCTGCCGGTTCCTGGAGCGCTGGGAGCCGGACCGGGCCGAGGAGCTTCCGGACTGGAAGGAAGCCGCCGGCTCCAACCTGGTCTTCAGGCTCCGCTCCCGGACGGGCTATGTCCATCAGAGTGAGGCCGTCAAATCGGCGTGGTCGAGGCGCGTCTCTGCGAAGGAGTCCGAGCCGCCCGTGATCGGCGTCTCGCTGGTCGATGGAGCCGAAGGCGAGCTGGCGCGACTCCACCCGCAATTCGGCGGCGTGATCGGGGCCAATACCTCCGGTGCCGCGCTGGTCTCGTTCAACCTGAACGCATTCGAGAGCTACGGCAAGTCGCAGAGCTACAACGCGCCGGTCGGCACGCGCGACGCCTTCCGCTACGGCACCGCCCTGAACCGCCTGCTCGCCGACCGCGCCCGGCGGATCCCGATCGGCGACGCCACCGTCGTCTTCTGGTCGGATCGCGCCAGCGCGGCGGATGCCGAGGAGGCGTTCCAGGAGATCTTCGGCGAGGACGCTTCCGTCCGGGAATCGGCGGAGAGCGCCCCGACGTTGGATCGCGTCCGGTCGTTCCTGGAGGCCGCCCGGCAAGGACGGCTCGCGGACCAGATCCGGGATCCGGACGCTCCGTTCTACGTGCTCGGCCTCTCGCCGAACGCGGCCCGGCTGAATGTGCGCTTCTGGCTCACGGGGACGGTGGCCGATTTCGCCAAACACCTGGTCGATCACGTCGATCAGTTGGAGATGGTCGGGGCCCGGCCCGACGATCCGCCGCTCGCCATCCGCCGCCTGATCCGGGAGACGGCCCGGGAACCGAAGGAGATCGCTCCCCAGCTTGCCGGTGAGGTCGCCAGGGCCGTGCTCGCCGGTTTGCCCTACCCGCAGGCCCTTTTCATCGCGATCGTTCGTCGGGTCCGCATCGACGGTGAGATGAACCATCGCCGGGCGGCCGTCCTGAAAGCCTATCTCATCCGCAATCGACGAAAGGGGGTGCCCGTGGCACTCGACAAAGAACGTCCCGACGAGTCGTACCAGCTCGGCCGACTGCTCGCCGCGCTGGAGAAGACCCAGGAGGACGCGACCGAGGGAAAATTGAACGCGACGATCAAGGACAAATTCTTCGGTGCCGCCGCCGCGACGCCCGCC
>DAHZZC010000632.1 GCA_027435495.1 Planctomycetales bacterium | reverse complement strand
GGAATCCTCCTTCGCCGCGGGCCCGGCCGGTTCGCCCGCGCGGGCCGCCCACGCGAACGCCGCTCCGGCCACCACTACGGCCAGCAGGCCCAGTCCTTCCGATAGAGTCCATTTCATGGGACGATCCTCCATGTCCAGAATCCGACGAATCCTTGTCGAGAGCGGTCGACGGGCCATCGCCATCGCCATCGGCGAGGGCCCCACGCCGGCCAGCGCGGCGAGCATCCGGGCGTAGTCGCGAGGCTTCCCGGTCTGCTCGATCACGATCCGATCGCAGCAGATCTCGCGCTCCAGGGCGATCCAGCCCGAGAGCCACCACGTCACCGGGTGGAAGAACAGCAACGATTCGGCGATCCGCTGGAAGATCGCGACGAGGTTATCGAGACGCTTCACATGCGCCAGTTCGTGCAGGAGCGCCATTTCGAGCTGGTCGACGTCCCACCCGATCATCGCTGCGGGCGGGAGCAAAATCATCGGCCGGACCACCCCGATCAGCACCGGCATCGCGATCCGGTCGCACGCCGCGACCGCGACCCGGCGCGCGATCCCCAACCGATCCGCCATCGCCCGACATCGATCGACGATTTGACCATTTTCGATAGGGCGGCTCGACCGCCGGAGCCCCTCGACGCCGATCAGCCCCGCCCCGACCATCGCGAGCGTGACCATCGATCCGACGATCCAGAAGCCCGGCAGATATCCCACGAGTCGATCCAGCGGCGACGGGGCGGAAGCCTCCGGGAGATTGATTTCGCGAGCGAACCGAGGCGGTTCCGGCCGCTCCGATGCCACGGAAAGAGCCGACGAAGGACCGCCTGACTTCAGGCGGATCCCGGCCGGCAGCGAAACCAATCGCACCACCGGGGCGGGCCGATAGATCCACGCAAAGAGAACAAACGGCGCCACCGAGAACACCACCAAGGCGACAACCGCGACGCCGTGGCGGGTCTCGGAGCTGGCGCGCCGAAGGAGCCGGCGAAGCGGCGCCAGGATCAGCCAGGCGACGGCCCCGATCCAGAGAAGATGAAGCATCGTCCACCCCGCGGCCTTCCAGGCGGGCGAGTCGGCCAGGGGAAAGCTCATCGACCACCCCCCTTCTTCGAGGACTTCCGCGGGGGCGATTCGAGCATGGCCCGGATCTCCTCACGGTCTCGGTCGTCAAGGACACCTTCCTCGATCAGGTGGGCGACGAGCCGGCGCGCCGAGCCGTCGAAGACGTGCTGGACGAGCTTGCTGAGCATCCCCGAGGCGGCCGAACTCCGGCTGGTCGCGGCCGACCAGAGGTATCCGCGCGGGCCGTCGGCGCGGGCGACAAGGCCCTTGGCGAGCATCGTCTTGAGGGTCGTGGCAATCGTCGTGAGCGCCACCGGCCGGTTCTCCTGGATCGCGGCGTGGATCGGCCCCAGCCCGGTCGGGCCGAGGTCCCAAAGCACGCGCAAGACCTCCAGCTCGGCATCGGTCGGCTGAGTGCTGGGCGGTCGGGCCATGGAAGCTCCTTCTTCCTCGGAGGGTTCTTCGGTGCGGCGAGCGAGCGATTGTGGTTTCTATAGAATACGACGAGATCGGTCAATCGCAATCGATCTCCTCAACGTCCCGGCCCGGAGGTGAGCAGGTAGACGGCGAACGAGGCGAGCCAGTGCTCGCCCTCGTAGTGGCCGCTCGCGACCTGCCCGAGCGCCGAGGCCGCATGCCGCTCGGCCGAACGTTCCAGCTTGGCCCGGACGAGATCGTCGTCCGGCATCACTGCGGCGAGGTTTCGAAGGCACCAGGCCCGGCTGAGGTTCAGGCCGTCGAGGTGGACAAGCTGCGGGTCGGACCGATCGGTGACGATCGCCGGCTCGAAGAGCGATCGCGGTTCTCCCTTCGCCGCCCCCGGGACGAACCGAGCGAACCAGGCACGGAACTCGCCGGCCGGCAGGACCCGGCGCATCAGGTCGGCCTCGATCAACGTCGGCGAGAAGAAGTCGGCGCCCGAAGGCTCCCATTTCGCGGGCGCGTCGACATCGCCGAGGAAGTATGCCCGCGCCCGCTCCTCGACGAGTTTCTTCAGTCGCTCGTCGCCCACGGCCCTCGCGTAATCGTGGGCGAACGCCAGCCCGAACGCCGTGTTCGGATGCACGCCAGTCCGGATCGGATAGGTCTGCTTCGGGAGGAAGTCGAGGTAGCGCGCGACGATCGCCTCGGCGAGCGGATGCAGGTTCTTCGACCAGACGCGGGCGTCGGGATCGTCCCAGCCGTGCAGTTCCTCGGCGAGTTTGAGCAGCCAGGCCCATCCGTAAGTCCGTTCGAACGACTTGCTCTCTTTCCTCGCGAAGTAATCGGCCTCGACGCGGAGCTTCTCGGCGGCGAGGTGATCGCCGAGCATCGCCCGGATGCGACCGGCCTCGGGCAGGTCGGGAAACGTCCGGATGAGCCGGACGAGCATCCAGTGCCCGTGGACCGACGAGTGCCAGTCGTAGCAGCCGAAGAACGACGGATGGAGAGCCTGCGGTCCCCGCACGTCGCCCGGGCCCCCCATCACGTGGTCGAGCTTGTTCGGGTACTCGCGATCGATTCCCTTCATCGCAAGCCGGCCGAAATTCGCCGCCTGCTCGCGGGTCAGCGGCGGCAGCACCTCGCCGGCCCGGCCGAGGCTCGATAGGATCAGTACGATTGAGATCGTGATCGGGAGGAATCGCATGGCGGAGGGGTCCTCTCTGGTAGGTCGAGGCGAAGCGCCGGCCTGGAATACCTGGAAGGGATGGTTGTCCCGACTCCGGCTCGAAATCACTCGTTTCCGGCGGGCGAGTTCCGAGTTGCCTGGGCCTGGATATCGGTATGATACCGTTCGAGTTTACCGAGCCCGAGCCGCCGAATTCTCAACAATCGCGGAACAAGGCCTGGCCAGTCGAATGGAGGTAATCCGGCTGGACCATCGCGTCGGCTGCATGGGGGACACGAGGTCTTCCTGCGGCCTGCTTGACCCTCAACTCCGACCTCATCAACGAGT
>DAHZZC010000631.1 GCA_027435495.1 Planctomycetales bacterium | reverse complement strand
TGCTGGCGGCTGGAACCGTGCAGCAGGCTGGGGCGAACATGGTGGTCGCCAATGTCCCCGACTTCGGCGACACCCCGTTCCTTCAGGACTGGAACGCGACGTCCGACCCGTCGAAGCGGGCGATTGTGACCGCCGCGATCGACTCGGCGAACGTCCAGTTGAAGGCCCTGACCGACGCCGCGGGGATGCCACTGCTCGACCTCAAGAGTCTGGTGGACTGGACCACGACGGCCCAGGTGGTCGATGGTGTGACGGTCAACCCGGGCATCGGCACCTCGACCGGCAACCCGCCCGCGATGTACGCCGATAGCCAGCATCCCGGAGGCATCCCGTCGGGCCTGTTCGCGAACATGGTCGTGCAGGCCCTCGACGGCTCGTACGGTTACAACATCAACCCGATGACCGACCAGGAGATCCTCGCGGCGAGCGGAGTGACGCCGCCCGCCGGGTCGCCCTCGTACTTCAACGTGAGCCCGTTTGTGCATCAGGTGGACCACGTCGCGCCGGTGTCGACGCTGGTGAACCTGCCCGCCCCGACCGGAGCCAACGGCTGGTCGACCGGACCGGTCACCGTGACCCTGAGCGCCTCGGATAATCGGTTTGGCTCGGGCGTGGCGACGGTCCAGTACAGCACCGATGGCGGGACGACCTGGCAAGACGCCACGCCGACGGGCGTTCTCGCCAATCCGAAGGCTCCCTACGGTGCCGACGGGGCGCCTGAGTACGCCTTCACGCTCTCGGCCGATGGGGTCTACAGCGTTCTCGTCCGGGCGACCGACGCCGCGGGGAACCAGGAGGTTCCGCTCGCTCTGCCGACGATCCGGATCGACCAGACGCCGCCGACCTCGGCTCCCTCGGCCGATCCTGCCAGCCTCTGGCCGCCCAACGGCCAGACGGTGATGGTGACTGTCACGGGAAAGATCACCGACAACCTCTCGGGCGTGGACCTCGGCGGAGCCTCCTACACGGTCGCCGACTCGGAGGGGGTCCTGCACGAGAGCGGGCCGGTGAATCTCTCCGCCGACGGCTCCTATGCGTTCGAGGTTCCGCTCGTGGCCCAACGTGAGGGCGACGACCTTTCGGGTCGGGTCTACACGATCACGATTTCCGGGAGGGACCTGGCCGGGAACGTCGGGAGCTGGTCGGTGACGGTCAATGTCCCGCACGACCAGTCCGGGTGGATCGCTCGGCCGAACCAGGGACGATCGCCGAAGCCGGCCGTGTGGGAGCCCGAGGCGATCGGCGTCCTGCCGACGGACGGCGATCACCCGGGGAAGAGGCGATCGAGCGAGTAAGCCTCGATCGGTCGATGCGGTCGCACAGGAAAGGAGAACCGGCCCGCCTCGTCGCGATCGACGGAGCGGGCCGGTAGGTGGTTTCTGGAACTTCGGGTCGGTGCAGAGGGCCGGGGGATCACTCCTTGCGGGAGCCGGCGCCGGCCGGGGCCTCGTCTCGGTATCGGGCGAAGGCCGGACCCTTCTCGGCGAGGGCATCGAGCGCCTCGGGCCGGATGCGGACCTCGGCGTCGAGGTGGGCCTTGAAGCCCGTTCCCGCCGGGACGAGGTGCCCGAGGATCACGTTTTCCTTGAGGCCGACGAGGTAGTCGACCTTGCCGGCGAGTGCGGCCTCGGTGAGGACCTTGGTGGTTTCCTGGAAGCTGGCCGCGGAGATGAAGCTCTCCGACTGGACGGCCGCCTTGGTGATTCCCAGAAGCTGCGTGCTCGCCGAGGCGGGCTTGGGCCGATGCCATTCGGCCTTGCGCTGGCCTTCGGCCTCGGCGCGGAGGTTTTCCTGTTCGAAGACCTCGCGAGGGATGATCTCGCCGAGGCGGAACTCGGTCTGGCCGGCGTCCTTGATCTTCACGCCGCCCATCAGTTCGAGGTTGGTCCGGCGGAACTCGAACTTGTCGATGACCGATCCGGGGAGGAGGTTGGTGTCGCCGACGCTATCGACCCGGACCTTCCGGAGCATCTGGGCGACGATGATCTCCAGGTGCTTGTCGTCGATCTCGACGCGCTGCGAGCGGTAGACGTTCTGGATTTCGCGGAGCAGGTACCGCTGGACGGCCTCCTCGCCGGAGATCCGGAGGATGTCGTGCGGGACGAGCGGGCCCTCGACGAGGGGGTCGCCGGCACGGACGCGGTCGCCGCCGTGGACGCGGAGGTACTTGCCGTGGGGGACGAGGTGCTCGCGTTCGATCCCGCTTTCGTTGCGGACGATGATCGTGCGTTTGCCCCTGCGCTTTTCTTCGAGGATTTCGACGCGGCCGTCGATCTCGGCGATGACGGCGGGCTCCTTGGGGCGTCGGGCCTCGAAGAGCTCGGTCACGCGGGGAAGGCCGCCGGTGATGTCCTGGGTTCCGCCGACCTCACGAGGTGTTTTGGCGAGCAGGGTACCGGCGGAGATGGTCTGGCCGTCGTTGACCTCGATGCTGGCACGTTCGGGGATGTACTTGTAGTCGAGGGTTTTGCCCTCGGCGTCGACGATGATGATCTGGGGGTGCAGGTCGCCCTTGTGTTCGATGATGGTCCGCCGGACGTGGCCCGAGGGGTCGATCTCGATCTTCATCGTCTCGTTTTCGACGATGTCATCGAACTTCACCTGGCCGCCGACCTCGGCGAGGATGGGGATGTTGTGGGGGTCCCACTCGACGAGCATCTGGCCCCGGGTGACCTGGGCGCCGTCCTCGACGAGGATGACGGCGCCGTCGGGGACGTCGAACTTATCGATTTCGCGTCCCTTGGCGTCGAGGATCTGGATTTCGCCGTTGCGGGAGAGGGCGATGATTTTGCCCTCGTCGTTGTTGACGATGTTGAGGCCGACGAACTTGATCTTGCCCTCGCGTTTGGCCTTGACGTCCTTTTCCTCGACGGCGCGGGTGGCGACGCCGCCGATGTGGAAGGTTCGCATGGTGAGCTGGGTGCCGGGCTCGCCGATGGATTGAGCGGCGATGATACCGACGGCCATGCCCGACTCGACGAGCTGTCCGGTGGCCAGGTCCATCCCGTAGCATCGGCGGCAAACGCCGAGCGAAGCCTCGCAGGTGAGAGGGCTCCGGACCTGGATTTTTTCGATCTGCATCTCCTCGAGCTTCCTGGCCGCGGCCAGGCTGATCATCTCGTTTTCCTTGACGACGACCTGGTCGGAGATGGGGTCGATGATGTTGACCCGGCTGACCCGGCCACGGATCGACTGGACGAGGGTGACCTCGACCTTCTCGCCCTTGTAGATGACGCCCTTGGTGATGCCCTGCGAGGTACCGCAGTCTTCCATCGTGATCACGACGTTCTGGGCGACGTCGGCGAGTTTTCGGGTGAGGTAGCCCGAGTCGGCCGTCTTGAGGGCGGTGTCGGCCAGTCCCTTGCGGGCGCCGTGGGTGGAGGAGAAATACTCCAGGACGCTGAGGCCCTCGCGGAAGTTGGCCTTGATCGGCGTTTCGATGATCTTGCCGGAGGGCTTGGCCATCAGGCCGCGCATCCCGGCGAGGTGTCGGATCTGTTCGACGCCGCCTCGGGCACCCGACTCGGCCATGAGGAAGATCGGGTTGAGGTAGATTTGCCCCTCGCGGACGTCGTTCCGGAGGGCTTCCATCATTTCGGCGGTGATCCGTTCGCGGGCGTGGGTCCAGGCGTCGAGGACCTTGTTGTACCGCTCCTGGTCGGTGATGATTCCCCGGTTGTAGAACTTGTTCTGCTTGGCGACTTCCTTTTCGGCCTCGGCGATGATCGTGTCCTTGGACCTGGGGGTCTTGAGATCATCGGTACCGAACGAGAGGCCGGATCGGGTGGATTCGCGGAAGCCGAGGTCCTTCATTCGGTCGAGCAGGGCGATGGTTTCGCGGCGGCCGAGGAGCTGGTAGCAGTCGGCGATG
>DAHZZC010000630.1 GCA_027435495.1 Planctomycetales bacterium | reverse complement strand
ACGTCGAAGGTCTTGTGTAGGAGCCGGCTCCAGCCGGCGATCTGTACGACTACATGGGCGATAGGCGAGGCGGACGTCGAAGGTCTTGTGTAGGAGCCGGCTCCAGCCGGCGATCTTCGCGCCAGCCCGGGCTTCGTCCAGGTCGGGAGCGGGAGCTCCCTCCTACAATGGCCAAAGTTCCAGCCCGACCCAATGGACACGTTGCTCCCCTATCTGTGCAACCGACCCCCGGGCGCCGTCCTCAAGCTCCCCTCGTACGTGGGCTCAGATCACGGCGATCAGCATCGCATTCTCCCTCGCCGCCGCGATCCGGTAACAGGTTGTGAGCCGCCCGAAATCGCGTTCCAGCGCCCCGAAAATGTGCTCGTCGTCCTCGTCCTCACGGTACGGAGTGAGCGGCCAGCTCGCCTTCAATCCCGCGGAATCGTAGCGGCGCCGGAGATCCTCGCTCGTCAGCGAGGAGAGGGCGGTCGCGATCTCGCGGACCTCGCTCGCCATCTCCGGGCGCTCAATTCGCGCTTTCGCGATCGATGGGACTGCGCCCGCCTACCCCTTCACTTCGACCTTCGGAAACAGCGGCGCCGGCTTGCCCTCGGTCAGCGGGGCCGTGACGTGCAGGCCCGACTGGTTCAGCGGCGTCAGCGCATCGGCATATCCGACCGCCTCCCAGGGCGTCGTCTCCTCGAAATTGAAGGCGCGGTAGAAGGTCTCGGCGGTTCGGGGCAGGAACGGCTTGATCAAAATCGCGGCGACGCGGATCCAGTCGGCGAGGTTCACCAGCACGGCGCGCGTGGCCTCGGGGTCGGTCTTGACCAGCTTGAACGGCTGCGTCTCCTGGATGTAGCGGTTCGCCGCGTCGACCACCTCGCGCCAGGTCCGCTGGAGCGCCAGGTTGTACTCGAACGACCCGACCAGCTCGCGCAGCGATCCGATCAGCGGTTCGAAATCGAGTCCCTTGCGCCACTGGGTCGCATCAACGGTCGAGCCTCCGTCGAGCCGGCCCTCGAAGTACTTCGCGCACATCGTCAGCGTTCGGCTGTAGAGATTGCCGAGGTTGTTGGCGAGGTCGGCGTTATACACCGCGGCGAACCGCTCGAACGAGAACTCGCCGTCGCCTCCGAACGGGCACTGGCTCATGAAGTAATAGCGGAACGCCTCGGATGAGAACTGCTGGACCAGGTCCATCGGCTCGACCACGTTGCCCAGGCTCTTGCTCAGCTTCTGGACCTCGCCCGTCTCCTCGTTCTTCCGGTAGACGAATCCGTGGCCAAACACCATCCGCGGCAGCGGCAAGCCGGCCGACATCAGCATCGCCGGCCAGAGGGCGCAGTGAAACCGCGTGATGTCCTTGCCGATCACGTGAACATCCGCCGGCCACAACTGGCGGAATCGTTCGTCGTCAGTACCGTAGCCGATCCCGGTGATGTAGTTCAGCAGAGCGTCGAACCAGACATAGATCGTCTGGTCCGGGTCGAACGGCGTCTTGATCCCCCAGGCGAAGCCCTTGCGTGTGATCGCGACGTCCTTCAATTCCGACTCAACCAGGCTGATGACCTCGTTGCGACGGCTCTCGGGCTGGATGAAGTCGCGATGCGAGAGGTAGTGCTCCATCAACCGGTCGCGATAGGCCGAGAGGCGGAAGTAATAATTATCTTCCTCGACCCAGATCAGCGGCGTGTTCGGATGGTTCGGGCACTTGCCGCCGCCCTCGGCGACCTCTTTCTCGGTCTTGAACGCCTCGCAGCCGTTGCAATAATGCCCGGAGTAGGTCCCCTTGTAGATGTCTCCGGCGTCGTACACCGCCTGGATGAACTTCCGGCAACCGGCGTGGTGGCGCTCCTCGCTCGTCTGGATGAACTCGCTGAACGAGATATCGAGCGCGTGCCAGACGTCCTGGAACTGGCCGGCCATCTGGTCGACGTACGCCTTCGGTTCGAGGTTCAATTCGCGGGCGCGCTGGGGGACCTTGATCGTGTTCTCGTCGTTCCCCATCAGGAAGAAGACCGAGGCGCCCTCCATCCGGCGGAACCGCGCCTGAACGTCGGCGCCGATCTTCTCGAAGGCGGTGCCGATGTGCGGCCGGCTGTTGGGGTAGTCGATCGCCGTGGTCAGATAATAGCGCTTCGTCTCTGCGTCGCTCATGCCCGTCCTCGATCCCGCGTGGTCGGCCCGGTTGGATGAAATCCCGGGCCCGCCGCCATCTTGCAGACCCATCCGGGCCGCGATCGGTTCAATCTACCACATCCCGCCGGCGCGGGACGAGTCGAGGCCCGCTCGCCGCTTCATCGCGAGCGGAAGTGGAACCGGCGGACGAACCAGGCCGTCATCCCGGCCGCGATCAGCACCATCCTCGGTTCGGGGACCGCAGGCGGATAGAGCCGGTCCTGCGCGGTGGTCGTGGTGGTCACGGTGGTCACGGTGGTCGGCGTGGTCGAAACGCCGGTGGTTCCCCAGATCGAGGGCGGACCCGCCGGAGTGATCGCGGGGGGCCTCAATGTCCTCGACATCGCCACCTGCCGGAGCGCGGGAGCGAGGTGGGGGTGATATCGGGCAAACCGGGTCGGGTCGATACTCTGCTTCCAGAGGAGGAAGTTGACCATCGGGTCGGCCGGGCTCGGATTCGTCCGAACGCTCACCCAGATCGCCGAGCGGACGGCCGGCGTCACCGACGGATGCGCGATCGTCGACCAGGCCATCGGCCCGGCGAGCAGGTAACGCGACCACGACTGGAACGTCAGCACTTCCGCCGCCGGCATCCCGCGGAACGCAACCGCCGCCGGCTGCGCCACCCGATGGCGGATCGCCTCGGCCGACGCCTCTCGGCCGTCCAGACCGAGCACCACCCATGCGATCGCCAGACCGAGCCCGAACCCGAATCCTCGCCGACCGCTGACCACCGCTCGCAGGAGAACCTTCATGGATCACCCACCATCCCAGGGAGCCGGAAGACAGGGGTGGGACGGACCCTTCCCTGTGCCCTCCGCGCTATCGCTCGTCTTCATCGGCCGGCACAACCCGGGGGCTTGAGCCGATTCTCCCGAAAAATCCATTTCGACCGCGAATGCCGTCCACAAGGATAGAACGGGCGAGATGGGCAGAAGTCAGTCAGGCTTTCCAGCCTGACCCACTCGACCCTTCCTGCCCCGCTCAACGCATCACGCCTTGCTTAATCGGTCAGGCGAGAAAGCCTGAGCTACGGGAGACCATGGCTTTGGCCTGGTTGAAGGTCGATGGATCGGCGGTTATGCTGGCGCTCCCGGAAGAGTGAACCGCGAAAAAGCAGGTCGGCAGGGGAGATGAGCGCGATGTCCACGGCGGTTGTGTCGGATCGGCAGACTCGGATGTACATCGACGGGAACTGGTCCGACGCCCGGGACGGCCGGACGCACGCGGTCGTGAACCCGGCCAACGAGTCGGTACTGGCGGAGGTCGCCTTCGGCGACCGGGCCGACGCCGACCGGGCGATCGAGGCCGCGGCGAAGGCGTTCCCGGCCTGGCGGGCCGCCTCGGCCTACGACCGGGCGAAGGTCCTCAAGAAGACCGCCGAGCTGATGCGCGAGCGGTCCGCGACGATCGCCCGAACGCTCACCTCCGAGCAGGGCAAGCCGCTCCCCGAGGCGACTGCCGAGGTCCTCCACGCCGCCGACACCTTCGAGTGGTTCGCCGAGGAAGGCAAGCGCGCCTACGGCCGGATCATCCCCGCGGCGAACGTCACCAAGCGACACTACGCGATCAAGCACCCGGTCGGCGTCGTCGGCTCGATCACGCCCTGGAACTTCCCCGCGGCGCTCCCCAGCCGGAAGATCGCCCCCGCGCTGGCGGTCGGCTGCACGATCGTCAGCCGGCCAGCCGACCAGACTCCGCTGACCCTGATCCAGATGTTCGAATGCCTGGCCGACGCCGGACTACCGGCGGGCGTCGCCAACCTCGTCATCGGCGATGCCCTCGCCTTCGCCGACGCCCTCTTCGAGCATCCGGCGGTCCGCAAGATCAGCTTCACCGGCTCGACCCGCGTCGGCAAGGAGCTGATCCGGCGCTCGGCCGACCAGGTCAAGCGCCTGAGCCTCGAACTGGGCGGCCATGCCCCGCTGATCGTCTTCCCCGATGCCGACGTCCAGCAGGTGGCGCAGGCAGCGGTGATCGGCAAGTTCCGGAACAACGGGCAGGTCTGCATCGCTCCCTCACGATTCTACGTCCACGAAAAGATCGCGAGCGACTTCACCGAGGCGGCCGTCGAGTTGACCAGGAACCTGAAGATCGGCAACGGGCTGGAGGCCGGCATCCAGGTCGGGCCGATGATCGAGCCGAAGGCCCTCGAAAAGACGGCCGGGCTGATCGAGGACGCCCGATCGAAGGGCGGTCAAATTCTCACCGGCGGCGGCAAGTCGAGCCGGTTCGACAAGGGATACTGGTTCGAGCCGACGGTCGTCCGCGAGGTCAACGGCTCGATGCGGCTGATGACCGAGGAGCCGTTCGCCCCAGTGATGCCGCTGCTCGACTTCTCGAAGCTCGACGACGTGATCGCCGCCGCGAATAACACGCCGTACGGCCTCGCGGCGTATGTCTTCACGAATGACCTGACCATCGCCACCCGGATGGCCGAGGGCCTCGAAGCCGGGATCATCGGCCTGAACGACCCCGTCCCCGCGACCCCGCAATGCCCGTTCGGCGGCATGAAGGAATCCGGCCTCGGCCGCGAACTCGGAATCGAGGGCCTCGACGCCTACCTCGAAACCAAGTACGTCTCGGTCGGCCTGCGACAGGGATAAAACCGGATTCACCACAGAGGACACAGAGTTCACAGAGTTCGGACAGGAGAATCCCAGGTTTTCGATCGGCTTCCTCGGTATTCCCTCTGTGATCTCTGTGTCCTCTGTGGTGAATCGAATTCTCTGAGGGCGACAGGGATAAAGATCGAATTCACCACAGAGGACACAGAGTTCACAGAGTTCGGACAGGAGAATCCCAGGTTTTCGATCGGCTTCCTCGGTATTCCCTCTGTGATCTCTGTACTACTAACTTTGAGAATCTTGTACGCCGTACACGATTTCCTAAGCCGTGCCTGAGGTTCGACTTGGGGACGGGAGTCAGGCGGCCTCGATCAGCTTCGCTACCCCGGCCGCCCGCGCCGCCAGGATCGCCGCG
>DAHZZC010000629.1 GCA_027435495.1 Planctomycetales bacterium | reverse complement strand
TTGCCGTCGGCATCCACCAGCCGAGCCAGGGCCGAGCCGCAGGGCTCCAGGCGGACAGTGACCGGCCCGTCCGCGGCTGACTTGCCCGAGAGCCGAACCGTCGCGCCGAGGTCGCGGACGGTGTCGAGGAAGTCGACGGGGACCTCGGCGTCGTCGGCCAGGCCGTGGATTGTGAAATGGCCGTCGTGGGCGGTCGCCCGGTAGAAACCCGTCCAGAACAAAAACGAGACCCAGCTCGGCTGGAGCACGGCCCGGCTGGAGAGGGTGACGTCCTTCGCGGGCTTCCCGTCCGGCCCGACGACGCGGCCTTTCACGGGGGAGCACGGATGAAGCTCGATACGGACCTCCGCGACCTCGCGGCCTCGATCGTCGGGCTTCAGGTCCAGCTTGCGGAAGGCGTGGGCGTAGATCCGACGGCCGCCCGGCTGGCCGGTGTGGGCGGCGCTCTGGCCCAACTCGCGGAGGACGTAATCCTCGCCCGGCCCGAGGACGCTCAGGTAGCCCGCGGCGGGGATGGCCGCGAAGGCGAACGAGCCGTCTGCGTCGGTCGAGGCGCGGGAACTCCAGCCGCCCGTCTGGGTATCGCCGTTCGGGTTGCTCAGGTAACTGATCCGCGCCCCCGCGATCGGCCGGCCGGAACTCTCCTCGACAACCCGGCCGCGGACGAGGACGCCGCGGGGCAGCTCCACATCCACCCGATGCTCAAGCGCACCCTTCGGCCAGACGACCCTCTTCTGGACGAACAGCGTCGGCTCTCCCTCGGGAGGAAAGACCGTGACCAGATAAAGATCCCCGGGCTCAAGCCCGGCGCGATAGCGCCCCTCGGCGTCGGTGTCCCAGTCGCTGATCCATGCGGAGGAGCCGTTTTCACGCTGGATGTTGATCCCGACCACCGCCCTCGGGATCGGCCGGCCGGTCTCGGCGTCGGTAACACGCCCGAGAATCGATCGCGCCGGCTTCAGGACGATGGCCTGTTCGGCCTCCGGCCTCGCCTCGACCACCAGCCGCATCCGGGCGAATCGGGGGTCGTCGATCACGAGCCCGAGCCGGACGCCCCGCCCTGCGCCCTGGATCGTGAACCGGCCGTCGGCGTCGGTCGGCGAACACCGGGGCCAGGCCATCGGCTCGTGCCCGACCTCCGGCAAGAAATAGGGCCCCACGAAATCCTCGATGTTTTGATCCGGGCCGCCGGGCGGGACGACGCCCATCCGATCGATCGCGATCGGGACACCGGCCGCCGGGCGATTCTGAGCGTCGAGCAGGCGACCGCGAATTGTCTGCTCCGCCCGAAGCCGGATCTCGGCGCCGGGCTCCTTAGCGTCGGGGTCGAGCGAGGCCCAGCCGGCCCCGAATCCCGGGGCGACCGCGACGGCGCCGAAGTCGTAATGCCGGGCCGACGAGACCCGAGGAGCCTCGATCCGGAACCGGCCCGAGGCGTCGCCAATGGCCTTTCCGATCGGCGAGGGCCACATCGGCGCCAGCCGATCGCCTCGCCCCGCCCACTTGAGTGAGGCATAGACCATCACCCGGGCTCGCGGCACCGGTTTTCCGTCCGGATCGACCACGCGGCCGATCACGAACATCCGCCCAGGCGCCGGGCGAGGCGGTTCGTCCGGTTGTCGAGGGATTGGTCGGGAGGATTGGGCCGGCGAATCGGCGAGGGCTTCGAGCACCCTTGGGCCGAGTCCGACCGCGACACCGCCGAGCATCAGGACGGCCAGACACGCGGATCGTAATCTTTGAACGATCAACATGCGCAAAATCTCCCGGGCGATGGCCGCGGCGGGGGCGGCGGTTGTTGGATCGGATGCGAACCGGAGCGCGGCCCTCGCGGTGGTCTGGACGAGCGCGGATGGGATCGTCACTGCCTGGGGCGCGGCGATCATTGTCGGAATGCGGCCGGTCAATGCACGACGGAGCTTCTCGCGGGCGCGGGCGATCCGGCTCCTTATGGTCCCGTGCGAGCATTCCAGCCGGGCCGCCGCCTCGTGGATCGTCAGCCCTTCGAGGTAGCAGAGGACGACCGGCATCCGGAACGCAGGCGGAAGGCCGTCGATCGCAGTGTGGAGCGTCTCGGCCTGTTCGCGGCGCGAGGCCGACTCGTCGGCGGTCGGGGAGGGGTCGCGGAGTCGGGCCGGGTCATCGATCGGTTCGGTCCGGCGGCGGGCGAGTCGATTTCGGGCGCATCGCGAGGTCCGGAGCGCCACGCCGTGGAGCCAGCCCTCCAGCGCCTCGGGGTTGCGGACCTCCCGGGCGCGCCGGGCCAGGACCAGAAAGACCGCCTGAAAGGCGTCCTCGGCGAGGTGGGCGTCGGGGAGGTTGCGTCGGCAGACGGACATCACCATCGGCCCATGACGCGCCACGATCGCCGCAAAGGCCGCCTCGCCGACCGCGTCCCGACGCCTCGCGAACCGCTCCAGGAGCTGCCGGTCGGACAATCCGGCCGACGTCCCGCCGTCGAAGAGGGCCCCGAGTTGCCGCGTCAGCGATCCCGCCGCCCGTCCGCCCATGTTTGTCGTCCCCCGATCGCGGGCCGTTTTGACTTTTGTCAGGAGGTACTGTCCGGGCTCCCGACATCGTATCCCGGAATCGCGGCCGATGCCGAACATCGCGGGACGCGTTATGCTGGCTGGGAATTCCGAGGGCTTCGGGGATCGGGATGTCATCGAGGGTTGAGCGCGGATGCGGGCTCGCTTCACGATCGCCAGGCTGATGATCGCCGTGGTCGCAGTTGCGGTGGGACTCTCGGTGTACCGGGCCTTCTGGTTCTGGGGATTTGTGGCGCTGACGCCGTTCGGGATCGCGGCGCTCGATTCCCCTCCGGCGCGGAATCGATCGGTCCGCGGATGGGTTCTGGTGGTTGGAGTCCTCGGGACGCTCGTTATGCCGTTCCTCGTCGCGATCGCGATCAACCACGACCTTTGGGGCTATTACATCAGCCGGCCGCCGGTGGACCGGAGGATTATCGAGGCCCGCAGCATTGAGTCGATCACCTACGTGGAAACAGCGGCCGGGGCGGACGGTGGTTTGACCTTTTTCGGTACGCCGGTCCGGTATCCCGAGGTCATGGGCGAGCAGGTGCTTCGCGACCTCAAGGCGCGCGAAGCCCTGCCGCCCAATCCCCCGATCATGCCGGCCGATCGGCTGGGACGGCTCCATCGCGTCCTCGACGAATCAGGCCAGCTCGAAGTGGGCGAGCCGGGTTACCACGGGGCGAAGCGCCTCAGCGGCGTCGCCATTGAGGCGAAAGACCGCGAGGGGCGCCCGATCGTCTTCGTCGGGGTCCGCGGCCGCGAGGTCTCCAATGATCATTATCCCTATTACGAATTCCTCTTTGCGACCGATTCGCCCACTGGTCGCTGGAAATGGCTCTCGTTTCAGCGGTTCTATTACGACATCGCCGGGATCGAGGGGGTGGAGTGGCCGGTTTTCTTCCTGATCCTCGCCTGGATGGGCCTGATCCCGACGCTCTGGCTCCAGGGCCTTGTCGCGAGGCTCGGCCGTCGATGGAGTCCGCAATCCAACGCGCCGCCGGGGCGGGCGTCCGGTTAGAATGAGATCGGCCCCGACGGCCGGTTCGGATGCGACTTCGGGAGACGGAGGAATCCTCGATGCCCTACGACGATACCCAGGTGGTCAGCTACCTGCATCAGGCCCACGATACGACCGCGCTGACCGATCGTGAGAAGCACCTCATCGGCCTCGCGGTGACGATCACCCGGGGCTGCCAGGTCTGCACCCGGAACCGGATCGCGAAGGCCCGCGCCATCGGAATCGGCGACGATGTGCTCAATGCGCTGGTGGGGGTCGCCGCGGCGGTGAACGCCGGAGTCTCGGCCGCAACCGCACGCGAAGGATTCCGAATGGCCGACGCCCAGGCCCAGGAATGCGGTGACCTCTGCTCGACAGGCGCCGCCGAACGCGCCGAGTGACCATCGCGCTCTCGAAAGGACTGTGGATAAAGGAGAACCGCATGATCTCTTTGACACGGATGAAAGTCCTGACGATGGCGGGCGGCTGGCTGGTCGTCGGGGCG
This sequence comes from Planctomycetales bacterium, assembly GCA_027435495.1. Classification (GTDB taxonomy): domain Bacteria; phylum Planctomycetota; class Planctomycetia; order Isosphaerales; family Isosphaeraceae; genus JAKAUH01. The sequence continues at coordinate 138 of DAHZZC010000629.1, read as the reverse complement.
ATGGCGACCGCCCAGCAAGCGGAACGTCCCCGTCGGGCTCGATCGACGGTCCCGCCGCCGGCCGCGGGATCCCGCGCGGCGACCTACATCGTCAACCCGGCGCAGGCGGTCGCCGACCCCGAGATCGAGAAGGAGATC
>DAHZZC010000628.1 GCA_027435495.1 Planctomycetales bacterium | reverse complement strand
GGAAACGGATCAAACTCGATTTACTTGAACAAAAGGTCGACGGGGTCGATCTCACCGAAGCCGTGAAGAAGCTGTCGGTTCGCTATCACGACCGCAATCGGGCCGTGCATCAGATCGACATGACGGATCTTCTTGAAATCTATCTGACGAGTCTGGCGACTTCGCTCGACGCGCATTCCAGTTATATGGGATCGAAAACGGTTGAAGACTTGATGCAGCAATTGCATCTTTCACTTGAGGGAATCGGCGCGTCGCTGATGTCGGAGGACGGGTTCGCCGTCGTCGCCGAGGTGATTCCGGGGGGCGCCGCGGACCGCGACGGCCGACTTCAACCCGACGATAAGATCGTCGCGATCCAGAAAGACGACGGCGAGGAAATCGACCTCGTCGAAAAGAAGCTCAGCGACGTCGTTCGCTATATCCGAGGGCCAAGAGGGACCAAGGTCCGCTTGATTGTCCTGCCTGAAGGCTCCAAGGAAAAACGAACTTACGAGCTGACGCGCGATCGCATCGAACTGAAAGAACAGCACGCCAAGGGCAAGATCCTTGAGGCCAAGGGCCCGGACCGTGCCTACAAGCTCGGGATCATCAACCTGCCGGCCTTCTACGGCGACACGATGGGCATGCTCCGGGGTGATCCCGAAGCCGTCAGTGCGACGGCCGACTGTCGCAAGATCCTGGAAGGCTTCCGCAAGGACGGCGTCGAACTGGTCGTCATGGACCTGCGTTCCAACGGCGGCGGCCTGCTCGAGGAAGCCAAGACGCTATCAGGACTCTTCATCGACACCGGCCCAGTGGTCCAGGTGAAGGAAGCCCTCGGCGTCAAGCACCTCGACGACGAGGAACGTGGAATGGCCTGGGACGGGCCGCTGGTCCTCCTGATCGACAAGGCCAGCGCCAGCGCCTCAGAGATTTTCGCCGGTGTGATCAAGGATTACGATCGCGGCCTGATCATCGGCGACGCCAGTACCTTCGGCAAGGGAACGGTCCAGAGCATTGTCATGATCCAGGAGCATGGCCGCCGACGGATGCGGTTCGCCGATCGAGGGCCAGGCGGGGGCGAGGCCGGGAACCACGGCGCCCTGAAACTCACCATCCAGCAGTTCTTCCGGGCCAATGGCGAGAGCACGCAAATCCACGGCGTCAAGCCGCACATCCACCTGCCGTCGATGCTCGATCATCGCGACTTCGGCGAGGGGAAAATGGATAACGCCGTCTCGTTCGACACCGTCGCTGCCCTCCCTCACGACGATTATGAAGAGACCCCCGCCGATCTCATCACCGTCCTGAAGGCTCGTTCGGACGAGCGTCGGAAGAAAGATGCGAAGTTCCGGAAGCTTGATGACCAGATCAAGAAGTTTGTCGACCGCAAGGCGAGGCACGAAATCTCGTTGAACGAGGCCAAATTCAAGGCCGAGTTCATCCCGGATGATGATGAGGACAAGGCGGCCGACGAGAAAGCCAAGAAGGATCGCAAGAAGAAGAAGTTCATCGAGCGGGATATCTGGCCGAACGACTTCTACAACGACGAGATCATCCGGATCGTCACCGACTACCTCAACCTGGGCTCGAAGGTCCTGGCTGCCGCCCAGGAAAAGATCCGCCTGGCCGGAAAGTGACCAGACCGCCAGAACGTCAATCAACAGGGGCGTGGGACTCTCGATCGACGAGTCCCACGCCCCTGTTTTTTTCCAGGATCACGGTCGGAAATCACCAGGCGCTCGACAGGGACACTCGATCGCCGCAAAAAAGCATAATTCTCGTACGTCAAGCCCCAGAACGACTTGCGCAGAATGCCATTCCAAATCGGAGTCGCGGCTTTTAAAAACGCGAACTTCCGAGGCATACTACTGATAGAGCCTTCGGAAAAGGAGGAACGGGGTCCGGAAGAGAGCGGACCCCATCGGGTATCTCGCAAGCCGACCGAGGTCGGATCGGATCAGGCGGTGACCAGCTCTCGCATGGCCTTGCTGACGAACTCCTTGAGCTTGACGGCGTCGGCGTTGAAGCGGCGAATCCCATCGGCCAGGAGCTCGGTCGCCATGGCGTCCTCGTTGTGCATCCATCGGAAGTACTCCTCGTTGAGGTGGAGCTTCTCGATGTTCTCCGAGCCGACCGAACCGGCCGAGAGCTTCCGCGTTAGCGGAGCGTCCGACTTTTGCAGTTCGCCGAGGAGGTCAGGGGAGATGGTCAGCAGGTCGCAGCCAGCCAGTTCCGTGATCTCGCCGACGTTCCGGAAGCTGGCCCCCATGATCTCGGTCTTGTAGCCGAACTTCTTGAAGTAGTGATAGATCCTGGTGACCGACTGCACGCCGGGGTCCTCGGTCGGGGCGAAATGCGAGACGCCCTGCTTCTTGAGATACCAGTCGTGAATCCGACCGACAAACGGTGAGATCAGCGTGACACCCGCCTCGGCGCAGGCGACGGCCTGGGCAAAGCTGAAGAGGAGGGTCAGGTTGCAATGGATGCCCTCCTTCTCGAGCACCTCGGCGGCGCGAATGCCTTCCCACGTCGAGGCAATCTTGATCAGGATGCGGTTGCGGTCGATCCCATCGGCCTCGTAAAGCGAGATCAGCCGATGAGCCTTCTCCATCGTCCCATTCGTGTCGAAGCTGAGTCGAGCGTCGACCTCGGTCGAGACGCGGCCCGGAACGATTTTGAGGATCTCCTCGCCAAAGGCGATCAGCAAGCGGTCCATGCAGGCATTGACTGCGGTCTCGTGATCCTGGGCCTCGTTCTGGGCCTCGTGGATGGCCTTTTCGAGGAGCCGACGATACCCGGGCATCTGGGCGGCCTTCAACAGCAGCGACGGGTTGGTCGTGGTGTCTCGCGGCTTGTACTGCGCCAGCGTATCGAAATCACCCGTGTCCGCGACGACGACAGTCATCTGTCGCAATTGCTCGAGCTGATTCATTCCAGGGCACTCCGGCCGGAGGATCAGGGCAGTCCCATTGAGAGAATTACTATAGCATGTCGAGCCTTCAGATCGCTACTTACCCCCTCTTGTCGGTTGTCCACGGCCCGTGGTCCGTTGTACGCTGACGCGGTTGTCTCAAGGCGTGGATAAGGACCATGGCTGGTCCCATGGCCCGATGTGGTGAAGGTCATCGAAGCACTGGAATCGGACCGCAAAACACGGACGAGAGGACCACAGGAAAATCATGAAGCGGCTGGCCGAGATCAGGGGATTCGCGTTCGACCTGGATGGGACCATCTGGGAAGGGCCGCGGCTGATGGACGGGGCGGTTGATCTGGTCGGCGAGCTGCGGTCGGCCGGGCTGGGGGTGGTCTTTGCCTCCAATTCCTCGCGGCATGGTGCTGGGGTCCTGGTCCGTCGGCTGGCCGAGCTGGGAATCCACTCGGGGCCCGGCGAGATGCTCGCCGCCCTCGACCTGGCAGGCGAGGAGGTTCGTCGGCGGATGGGTTCGGTACGAGTCCTGGCCGTCGGGACCGACGAATTGGTGGACGTCCTGCACGCAAGCGGTCACGAGGTCGTTGCCGACGGGGACTGGCCGAGATCCGACGCCGTGGTCGTGGGGATTGACCCCCACTTCAACTACGATCGGTTAAGGGTGGCCGCGCGGGCGGTCTCGGCCGGAGCGGTGCTGTTCGCGGTGAACATGGATCGAAGGTTCCCAGTGGGCCCGGGCCTCTTCGATCCAGGCTGTGCCTCGCTCGCCGAGGCGGTCGCCGTTGCGGGAGGCGGCCGTCCGATCGGGATCGGCAAGCCGGAGCTCCCCCTGTTCCGTGCGGCGATCACCCGGCTGGGCTGCGAGGCCCGATTCGCGGCGATGGTCGGCGACAGTACGGCATCGGATATCGCCGGCGGACGAGCCGCCGGGATGTTCACCATCTGGCTCAACGCCAATCACGAGGGACCACCTCCGTCTGAGGTTGATTTGCAAGTCCGCGGTCTTGAAGAATTGCACCAGCTCTGGAGGCAGTCTCGTGGTGCTCGTGACTGAGGACGATTGACAGCTCCCGGGCGGCCGACCTACGATAAATGAGATCCTTTCTCCGAATTCCGTGATGACATTCGAGAGCGATCGCGAGTGACTCGGCCCCGTCCCACCCCCACGATTCGCCCTGCGATCCTCGCCCTGGCGACGATCATCTGGCTCGCTCCCGGGGTCGGCGTCCGGCCAACGTGGGCGTCGGGCTGCCACCTGGACGAGCGGCCCATCCTCGCCCGCGAGACGCCCGGGCACATCCCGGTCTGGCAGTTGACGGGTGAGCTTCAGGCCACCTCGCCACATGTCCTGGAACGTCTCCCCTGCCCAGGCGAGTCGGCCCATCCGACGAATGGATCGATGGCCGTCGTCGGGTTACTCCTCACGAGCCCGGGTCCCATGATCGTCGAGGGATCGCTGCCAGCCCTTCGCATCGCCGACGAGAGCGAGATTCCCGATCCTCATCCCTTCCGCCTCGAACGTCCGCCCGAGGCCTGATCGGACCGACTCAATCGCCCTCGACCTGAAACCGAGCCGGTTCGGCGAATCCGACCGATCCGACCGCGCTCCCGTGTCGTTTGCTCATCTTTTATCCTGCTCAACTTCTACCCTGTCCACCTGATCGATCAACCGATTGGGTTCGTAGTGGAGCGTCCGTTCATGGCATCTGAGGTCCGACCGATGAAGGACCGCCGCGGGAGGGCCTACACTCCCGCCATCGGCCCCCGCCTGCGCCCCCTGCTCTGGGCCGTCCTGATCGCCTTCGCCGTCCTGGGCGCCAACGGCGTCTATCTCGCCAGCGTCACGGCGATGACCTGGTATCTGGGCACAACTCAGCAGACCTTCTTCTATATGCTCATGGTGCTTCTGCACCTGCTTCTCGGTTTTCTGGTCATTGTGCCATTCGTCGCCTTTGGCGCGGCCCACCTGCTGACTTCCTGGCGGCGCCCCAACCGCACGGCCGTCCGCTACGGTCTGGCGCTGCTCGCGGCCGGGATCGTCATCCTGACATCCGGGATCGTTCTGGTCCGGATCGGTGGATTTGAGATCCGCGATCCGATGATCCGGGAGATCGGCTACTGGCTCCACGTCGCGGTGCCGGTCGCGGCGATCGGGCTCTACGTCAAGCACCGACTTGCCGGTCCGATGATCCGATGGCATTGGGCGCGCCGATTCAGTGTCGCGGTGGCTGGGTTCGTCGTCCTGATGGGATTACTGCATCGCGGCGACCCCCGCGCGTTCGGGGTTCAGGGACCCAGGGAGGGGAAGAAGTATTTCTATCCCTCCGAGGCCGTCACGGCGACCGGTAACTTCATCCCGGCCGAGACGCTGATGATGGACGAGTACTGTATGAAGTGCCACAAGGACGCCTACGACGGCTGGTATCATTCTGCTCATCACCTGAGCTCGTTCAACAACAAGCCCTACCTCTTCAGCATCAAGGAGACCCGCAAGGTCTCGCTCGAGCGCGACGGGAATACTCAGGCGGCCCGATGGTGCGCCGGCTGCCACGACCTCGTCCCCTTCTTTTCCGGGAAATTCGACGACCCAAATTTTGACATGGTGAATGATCCGACCGGTCAGGCCGGCATTACCTGTACCGGATGCCACTCCATCACCACGGTGAACAACACGCGGGGCAACGCGGCCTACACCATTGAGGAGCCCGTGCATTACCCGTTCGCCAACAGCAAGAATCCGGTCCTGCAATGGATCAACGAAACGCTGGTCAAGGCGAAGCCCGAAATGCACAAGAAGACCTTCCTCAAGCCCGTTATCAAAAGCTCTGAGTTCTGCTCGACGTGTCACAAGGTCGGCATCCCATACGGTGTCAACCACTACAAGGATTTTGTCCGCGGACAGGATCATTACGACTCGTGGCTGGTCTCGGGAGTTTCGGGCCACGGAGCGCAGAGTTTCTACTATCCGGAGGTCGCGAAGACGACCTGCACGGAGTGCCACATGGCAATGAAGTCCTCAACCGACTTCGGAGCGGTCGATCTCGACGGCAGCCCAGGTCGAGAGATCCACGACCACTTCTTCCTGGGAGCGAACACGGCTCTGCCGGCGATGTTTGGCGACACCGAAGCCAGCAGGCGCCAGGCCGATTACCTCGCCCAGAAGAAGGTGAGAGTCGACCTCTTCGGCATTCGCGAGGGGGGCGTGATCGACGGCCCGTTGACCGCCCCACTCCGGCCCGCCTCGCCAACGCTCACGCCCGGGAAGCCCTACCTCGTCGAGGTGGTCGTGCGGACCCTCAATATTGGCCACCTTTTCAGCCAGGGAACAGTGGATTCCAACGAGATCTGGGTCGAACTGGTGGCGAGGTCGGGCGGCAAGGTGATCGGCCGATCGGGCGGGATCGATGACGAGGGACACGTTGATCCCTATGCTCACTTTATCAATGTCTACATGCTGGATCGCCACGGCAATCGAATCGATCGCCGCAACGCCCAGGACATCTTCGTTCCGCTCTACAACAAGCAAATCCCCCCCGGGGCCGGACAGGTCGTCCATTTCGCGCTCGAGGTGCCTGCGGGGCTGAAGGGCCCAATCGAGCTGGAGGCGAAGGTCAATTATCGCAAGTTCGATCGAATCTTCATGGATTATGTGTTCGGCAAGGGGAAGGGCCAGGAATTGCCGATCGTCGTCATGGCTCGCGACGTGGTTCAAGTCGGTCTGGCTGGCGGCCCATCGGCGGCGAACGAACCGTCGCCGATCGAGGCCCAGTGGCAGCGGTGGAACGATTACGGAATCGGCCTCCTGCTGGAGGGTCAGGCGAAGGGAGGTCAGAAGGGCGAACTGAGGCAGGCCGAGGAGGTTTTCCACAAGGTGGCCGATCTCGGCCGTGCCGACGGCTGGATCAACCTCGCGAGGGTCTATCAGAGGGAGGGTCGAATTCCCGACGCTCTCGCGGCGTTGGAGAAGGCGGCCTCGCATTCAGAGTCGCCGGCGCCCTGGGTCATCAACTGGCTAACGGGTCAGATCAACGTTCGCAACGCCATGCTCGATGAGGCCATTCGAAACTTCCAGGCGGTTCTCGAAACGCGTATTCCTGAGCGGAAGATTGACCTGAGCCTCGATTTCCGGGTGATCAACGAGCTGGCCGGGGCGCTTTTCATGCGGGCGCGCCTGGAGCGAGTCGGCACCCCCGAGCGTCGCGATTATTTGATGCGATCGATCGCTTCCTATCAGAAAACACTCACCATTGAATCGGAGGACGTCGAGGCCCATTATGGACTGGCCCAGGCGTACCACGATCCAACCTGGAAGTCGACGACCACCGCAGGGCCAGCCGAGCGGATGTCGCCCGAGGACCTGGTTTCCCTCGCCAACTCGCTGGCCGCCCCCGACGCTGGGAATCTGGCCCAGCGCGTTGGGGATTTGCGTCGGCTCGCGTCGGGGGTGATCGGTTACATGGCCGGCCCACGGCCGAATGATCAGTCTCGGCTTGAGCCGCTGCACGAAATGGCCGCCAAACTCGGACCGGTCTGGAACCGCGAACTCGACGAGTCGACCCGGGCCGAGCTGGCCCACGTTCTGGAAGTGACGCATCGCCGGCTTCACGAGCGCCTCAAGCCCGACGAGACCGCGGAGGGCCAGGCGTTCGCCTCGGCCAGGAAGCGAGATCCCGCCGCCAACCAGAACGCCCAATCAATTGTGATCCATTCACTCCATCGCCCCGGAGCGCCGGGGATCGATCCGCCCGCGGCGAAAGTCGCCTTCGGCGCCCCCGCTCGGCCCGCTTCGGAGACGCGACCATGAGAACGACAATCCCCCGATACGCGGCCCTCGCGGTCGCCGCCCTTCCCTGGCTCGCCTCCTGCGGATGCGGCAAAGCTCCGGAACCGCCCCGGGTAGCCGCGCCCGAGGCACCGGTCCGGCCGAAAGAGGTCCGGCAGGCATCGATCCCGAACGTTCGATTCGTTGACGTGACGAAGGAGGCCGGCATCACGTTCCGGCACTTCAATGGAGCGACCG
>DAHZZC010000627.1 GCA_027435495.1 Planctomycetales bacterium | reverse complement strand
CGATCCGCCCGACGATCCACCGGATGCTCCGCCCGACGATCCACCGCCCGACGATCCACCGCCCGACGATCCACCGGAGAGTCCGCCACCGCCCGACGATCCGCCCGACGATCCACCGGATAGGCCACCGCCCGACGATCCGCCCGACGATCCGCCCGAAAGGCCGCCACCCAGAAGGCCCAGACCCGGGGTCCCGGGCGTGATCAACGGGAAGCCCGTGAACGACGGCACCGCGAAGGTACTGTGCCGGCCCACCGCGTTCGAGTTGATCTGGAAGTCGAACCCGACCCCGATCTGCTCGAAGAAGTTATCCTGAACCGTGATGAACCGGACCTCGATCGAAACCTGAAGGTCCTGCAACCGGCGAAGCTGGCGGAGCAGGTCGGCGACCTGGTCGTGCACCTGCGCCGTGTGCCGGATGATCAGGCTGATGCTGAGGAAGAACGGCGTGATCGCACCCGGCGGACGCGTCTGGGTGTTGTCTCCACCCTGGTCGCCACCGAAGGCACCGCCGAGCCCGTACGACTGCGAGATGTCCGTCCCGTTCGGGTCGTTGACCTGCCAGGTCCCCGGCGCGATCGAGGTGGCGATCAACTGGACGAGCGGAGACATGTCCACCCATCGCCGATCGCTCTTGATCACCTGCGTCCCGGAGCTTCCAAATTCGGGGCCCTGCACGCCCATCGCATAGGGCGAGTTCGGGCTGACCATCCGGGCCGACGACTCCGAGTTGGTCCCGTCCACGTTATGCCAGCCCTTGGGCATGACCTCGGAGACGGACCGCGACGGTGGGATCAGCAGGTCGCCGACATAGTACGTTTTGACGTACGTGTCCGTCGGGTTGGCCTGCGGGCTGGTGATCAGGATCACCTCGTTCTCGATCTTGTACGTCAGGCCGAGCGGCTTGAGCAGCAGGCTCAGGGCGCTCCGCATCGAGATGTTGTTGACCGTCAACGAGACGGGCGAGTTGGGCGCCAGTCCCTCGTCGGCCAGGCCCCTCGCGTCGGGGACGATGTTCAGACCGCTGTAGTCGGAGATGAACTTCAGGGCCTCGTTGAGCGGCTGCTTGTCGATATTGAGGGAAATCGGCTCCTTGAGCTTGGCCTTGATCGAGACGACCTTGGGATCTTCCTTATCCTCGAGCCGCTTCATCAGAGCCAGGCGATCGCGGGTCAGATCCTTGAACGATTCCGCATACTTGATCGAGCGAGAGAGCAACTGCTTGTCAGCCGGGATCGACGACTTGTCGAGGTCGAGCAGGGTCTCGACGACGCCGTTCTCCTTGGCGTCGCGGATGTCCCCCTCCGACTTGAAGCGACGCTCCATCCGGGCCTTGAAGGCGACGATGGGGGCGACCTCGTTATTCGGGTCGATCTCCATGACCCGCTTGGCGTTGGCCTCGGCCTCGATGTACTTGCCGGCGGCCATCTCCTCGGCGGCCTTCTGCATCAGGTCGTTCACCCGGCCCTTCTTGGCACCGTCGGCCTCAAGGATGCGAAGCCGCTTGAGCTCCAGCTCGTCGCGCTGCTTCTTGTCGGACATCTTCGTCAGGTAGACGGCCTTGTCCTTCTTGGCAAGCTCGGTGGCGACCTCGAGCCGGCGGACCATCGGGCGGGTCAGTTCAGGCGGCAGGCCCGAGCCCTGCACGGCCTGAATGGACTTCTGGTAGATGCCCAGAGCCTTGTCGGGATCGGTCTCGTGATACCGGCGGGCCTCGGCGATCTTGGTGCCGACCTCGGCGTTGAGCTTCTGGGCGGCAATGGTCTCGGCGTCCTGCGCGGCATCGACCGTGGAGGCGGTGCCGGGCTTCTGGCCGGCCGAGCTGGCGAGCTTCTGAAGCAGCCCCTGGACCTTGGTGCGGAGCCCCTGGTCGAGCGAGTCGCCGGCCGCGGCAACCTCGGTCAGCAGTGCCCGGGCTCGGTTCGCATCACCCTTGCGGATCGAGGCCAGGGCTTCCTCGTAGAGAGCCAGCGCTCCGCCCTGCTCGGCGAGGCCGATCTGGGCGATCAGCTCGTCGGCCTGGGAATCGACGCCGGTGTTGGCGGTCTTGGCCTGCCCGGCGATCTCGCGGGCGGCTCGGAAGTTGCCGCTGGCGAAAAGCGCCTTCGCCTCGGCGATGAGTTGCTCGCCGCGATTCCCGGCCGGGGCGGCCGTGGGAGCGGCAGTCGGCTGTGCGGCCGGCGCGGGCATCGGGGCCTCGGCGGCCGGCGCCGGCGCGGCATCAAGGGCCGGCGCGGCGGCCATCACCGGTGGACTGGACGGTGCCCGATCGGCCGGGGCCGAAAGCTCGGGAGCCGCCTCGGCCGGGGCCGAGCTCGGGATCACTGCCGGGTCAACCGTGGACTTCTCCGTACCACCGGCGACCGGAATGCCCGCGGGAGCTGCCTCGGCCTGAGCCAGGGCCAGTCCCTCGGTCGGCGCCGGTGCCGGTGGGGCATGCCGGGCCATCTCGATGTCGTGCAGCACGTCCTCGGCTCGGTCCTGATTCAGGCCGGGGTACACGTGCATGGAAAGGGCCTGCTGGGCCTTCTTCTCCGCCTCGTCAATCCGGCCGGCCTTCAGGAGTTGCCGGGAGGTCAGCACCAGCTCCTCGTAAACTCCCTGACCCATCTGCTGACCGGCCGGGGTCCGACGAACCTTATCCCTGCGCCGAAGAGCCCGGGCCGCGGCGGCCACCTTCTCGGGGCTGTCCTCGAACATGCTGTACGAGAGGCCCCACCCCTTCACGTCGAGGGCCACGGCTTCCGCCTGCTCGAACTGGCCGTAGTCCAGCATCTTGCGGGCATCGCGAAGGCGAGCCCTGGCCGTCCGCCGGTCGTGCGGCAGATTGGCGTTGGCCACATCGTGGCTCGGCAGGGCCGCGCGGGGACGAGCCCGGGCAATGTCCTGATCGAGCTTGTCGGGCGTGTCGTCAAACAGGCCCCAGCGAATATCCAGCGACCGCGCCTCGTCCGACTTCTGCTGGGCCGCGTCGTAGTTCCCCAGAATCAGCTTCTCGCGCCCTTCCTTCAGCAGCCAGCGACCGCGCTGCTTCGCCTCGGCGGCATTCGCCGGCGCGGGAGCCGCCGAGACCGGCACGGCCGAAGCCGCCGCCGTGACCGGGGCCGCCGCCGCCGTGACCGGGGCCGCCGCCGCCGTGACCGGGGCCGCCGCCGCCGCGACCGGAGCCGCCGCCGGAGCCGATGAGGCCGACGGGGCCATCAAACCTTCCTGCTTCACCTTCGCCAGCTCGCCCAGATAGGCGTCCAGCGTCTTCTGCTCGTCCTCACGCAGATCCGAGCGATAGCGGTTCGCTGCCTCCAGGTACTTGGAGGCCATCGCGAAGTTCCGATCGTTGAAGAGCCTGGCCCCCGCTTCCAGGTACTTGATCGCCGGCGCGGGCGGGGCCTGGCGGGTCGCCGTGGATGGCGCTGCGGCCGCGTCATCGGGGGCGGCTCCTGCCGTGGCCCCCCCCCATGCGCCAAGGACCAAGATGAGACTGACCGTTCTTAGCCTTCCCAACGCGACCTCCTTTCGCCGCCCACGATGGCTGCCGTCGACGTCCCTGGCGACGGCCTCGATTCAGCCTTCGTGAGTGGGAGACCATTAGCCCTTGCTTCGCCGTCCGGTTCGCCCTGAGGCGATCCAGTGGCGGCGCTCGAGACTCGAGCGCTCAGGCGTCTTCCGATTACGGACGTGCGAACCGACCCTGACCTGGATGTGATCCGGGAGGTTCGTACCTCCCACGACTCTTCCGGTCAAGAGAATTCTCCCGCGGAAGACGACTTTGTCTTCACTATGATCGGCAGCCCACGCGGCGATATTGACCCTCATCACCGGCTCGACCGGTTTTTTCGGCCCGACCGGGTCATCCCGCAGAATCGTTGCAACCTGCAATCTCGGAGGGATGCCTCCGAAAAGCAGGATCAGGCGAGGATCGCCGGGATCAATTCGCCGCGAACGTCGGTAAGACGCATATCTCGGCCGCTGAATCGGTAAGTAAGCCGCTTGTGATCCACGCCAAGCAGGTGCAGCATCGTGGCGTGAAGGTCGTGGATCTCCACCTGGTTTTCCACCGCGTGGTAGCCGTAATCGTCGGTCGCTCCGTGGATCGTTCCTCCCTTGATCCCGCCGCCGGCCAACCAGACCGTGAACCCGTACGGATTGTGGTCGCGGCCGTCGGAGCCCTGGGCCATCGGAGTCCGACCAAACTCGCCCGCCCAGATCACCAGGGTCGAGTCGAGCAGTCCCCGCCCCTTGAGATCGCGAAGCAGACCGGCGATCGGACGATCGACGGCCCGCGCATTGTTCTCGTGTCCATGCTTCAAATCGCCGTGCTGGTCCCATCGGTCGCCGCCGACTGCCGGGCAGGTCAGCTCGATGAACCGGACACCCCGCTCCACCAACCGTCGGGCGATCAGGCATTCCCGGGCGTAGATCCGGGTCGGCGGATACGGGTCGTCCAGGCCGTAAAGGGCCCGGGTCGCCGCCGATTCACCCTCGATGGCGACCAGCTCGGGCACCGACGACTGCATCCGAAACGCCAGCTCATAATTCGCGATGGCGGCCTCGATGCCGTCATGATGCCCCATCCGGCCGAGAACGCCGCGGTCCAGTGTCCGCAGCAGGTCCAGCTTCCGACGCTGGCCCGCCTCGGTCGGCTCCGCACGCTCGATGTTCGCGACCGGAACCCCCTCGGGCCGAAAGATCGACCCCTGATAGGACGCCGGGAGAAATCCACTATTAAAGCAGTCAATACCGCCCGGCGGAATCAGTCCACCATTCAGCACCACAAACCCGGGAAGATCCTGGCATTCGCTCCCAAGTCCATACGTCACCCAGGCGCCCTGGCTCGGCCGCCCTTGCAGACCGTTCCCCGTGTGGAGGAAATAATTGGCGCTCGTGTGCTCCGAGAAGTCCGAAACCATCGATCGAACAATCGCCAGGTCATCGACACACCTTCCGACGTTCGGAAAAAGGTCGCTGACCGGGATGCCGCTCTGTCCGTACCGGCGAAACTTCCAGGGGCACCGCAGAACGTTCCCCACGTTGTTGAACTGCGTCGGATGCGTCTTCATCTGGATCGGCTGGCCATGCTCGCGATCCAGCCTCGGCTTGGGATCAAACGTGTCGACCTGCGACGGACCCCCGTCCATGTAAAGAAAAATCACCGACCGCGCCTTCGCCCGGTGGTGCGGCGGACGCGTCGAGGAACCGGGCGACGGCACCCCCTCCGCCTCCTCGCGAATCACGGCGCCAAAGGCCGGCTCGCGCCCGAGCGCCGCCATCGCCATCGCTCCGAACCCGTTCGAGCAGCGGAGCAACATCTCGCGGCGCGTCAGCCCCGGATGGAGAAACCTCCGGCAATGCATCGTCGCCCCCTCGGTCGCCCCGACCTAATCAATGAAAAGGAATTCTTTCATGTTGAGAAGCACATGACAGAGATCATCCCAGCCGGCCCGAGCGAGAAAGGCCCGGCAGGATTCGACCTCGTCGCCGGTCGGAGATCTCCCGAAGGCATCGAGGAAGCACCGGGCGATCCAGTCCCGATCGTCGCGATCGGGCCCCGAGCGAACGCGATCGGCCCAGCGATGAGCCTCGGCGATGACCATCGGGTCATTCAGCAGGATCAGAGCCTGGGCCGGGACGTTGGAGACGTTCCGCCGTCCCATGCAGGAAAACGGGGCGGGCGTGTCAAAGGCCAGAAACATCGGCAACAGGAAGTTGCGCCGAACCTCCTGGTAGATGCTGCGCCGGCCGGCTCCATCGATCGGTCCTGAATGGCCCGGCCGGCCCCGGCCGGTCATGAACGGACTCAGGTGGACGGGAACGGCGGGGCCGTACATCCTCGAATCCAGCCGCCCCGAGACCGCCAGTATCGCGTCTCGAATCGACTCGGCCTCGAGCCGACGAACGTTCATCCGATGCAGCATCACATTTTGAGGATCGATGCGCTCGCCATCGCCCATCGGCGCGCTCGACATCCGATAAGCGCTGGATATCAGCATTAAACGATGCATCGTCTTCACTGACCAGCCGGATTCCACGAACCGGGAGGCCAGCCAGTCGAGCAGATCGGGATGCGACGGCTCGCGTCCCATCAAACCAAAATCATCGACGGATGGGACGATGCCTTCGCCGAAATGGTGTTGCCAGAGCCGATTGACCAGCACGCGCGGCGAAATGTGGTTCGAGGAAGGGTCGACGAGCTGATGGGCCAGTTCAAGCCGACCGCTACCCGACTCGGAAAAGTCCCGTGGAGTCCCGTGGAGTACCGTGAGGAACCGACGTCGGACCTGTTCGCCGGGCGTCCGGTAGTTGCCGCGGATCAGGACATGCTCGTCGATTCTGGTGCCGTCGGCAACCGCCAGGGCGAGACTTGGGGCGGGGATGGCGGCCTCGATGGTTCGATACCGGTCGATCGTCGATCGGAGGCGGGCCGCCTGCCTGGGATGGGTTTGATCGAGGGCGGTCGCCTCGGCCGAGAGGTCGCGAGTCGGCGTCTTCTCCCACTTCGGCAGCGGGGGCGGCTGTGGCCGGTCGGACATCCGGATCTCGTCCACGGCGATGTAGCCTCGGCCGTCCTGGATTCGCGTCCCGCCTCCGCGGAAGTCGGCAACAGCGCCGTCGGCGATTTCCAGATACGCCGACTGTCCAACCCACATGCTGACGTCCTGGGTGATCCATCGGTAATCGTCGCCGACGTCAACCTGCCTGGTCAGGCCGCCGTAAATCGGGTCGCGGATCTTCTCGAACCCGTCGACCACGACATTAAGTGTTCCGCCCCGACCCGCGACCAGATAGTGAATATAGCGCCGGTCGATGGTGAAGGACCGCGATCGGATCACACCGAGGAGCCGATTCGAGATCGTCCCGCTGTGGGCGACGCCCGGCCGGCACCGTTCCATTCGTACTTTCGGGTCATCGATCGAAACCCGGGTATCGCCGGCGCGGGTCGGCCGATCGCCGAAGGCCTCGCCTGTGACCTTCCAGTCCGAGAATCCCTCGCCGTTGAAGTCCTCGAACGGTCGATCCTCCGAGCGCGCAGGGTTGTCCACTCTCGAGCACTTGCCCGGGTCGATCATCGAGGCGATCTCGTCGCGGATGGTCTGGAGTTTTCGGACGGGCTCACCAATCCGGTCAGGCGGATCGATGAACGCCTGCTGATACCGAGAGCTACGCAGGTATCCGGCGAGGGCGTAATAGTCCTTGCTGGCGATCGGGTCAAACTTGTGGTCGTGGCACCGAGCGCAGGCGACCGTCAATCCGAGGAACGCCTTTGAGATGACGTCGATCTGGTTGTCGATCCGGCGGACCTCCTCCTCGCGGACGTCGACCGGCGAATGCGTTCCCTCTCCAAGGTAGAGGAAGCCGGTGCCGATGATCGATTCGTTGAATTCCTCGACCGGATGCCGGCGCGGGGCTTCGAGAAGATCACCCGCGAGATGCTCGACCAGGAACTGGTCGAACGGCAGGTCGGCGTTCATCGCCCGGACGACGTAGTCGCGATATCGATGGGCGCTGGGAATCTCGTAATCGAACTCGTGTCCCGAGGTTTCGGCGTATCGGACGAGGTCGAGCCAGTGCCGCCCCCATCGCTCGCCGTATCGGGGGCTGGCGAGCATCCGGTCGACCAGACGCTCGTAGGCGTCGAGCGATTGATCCGCGAGGAACGCCTCCACCTCGGCCGAGGTCGGCGGGAGCCCGGTCAGGTCGAAGCTAAGCCGTCGGATCAGCGTGCGACGAGACGCCTCGGGCGCGGGCGTGAGCCCCCTGGAAGCAAGCCGGTCGAGCAGGAACCGATCGATCGGGTTGCGGGCCCAGCCTCTCGGATCGGTAGGGCTCGGCGGCGCCGGGTCGCGGAGTGGGCGGAACGACCAGAACGTCGACCGCTCGCGGAGAGTCGTTCCAAAGTCGACCAACCGGGCCCCGGACTTTGGTGCGACTTCGCGCCCCCAGGCGGCTCCCGACTCGACCCACCGTGTGAGCGACGCGATCTCGGAAGCGGGGAGCTTCGATTTCGGCGGCATCTGGACGTCATCGCCGTAGTTGATCGCCTCGACCAGAAGGCTCGATCGAGAATCGCCCGGGACAACCGCGGGCCCCGAATCGCCTCCGCCGAGGATCGCCGCTCGCGAGTCGAGCCG
>DAHZZC010000626.1 GCA_027435495.1 Planctomycetales bacterium | reverse complement strand
GGCTCGTCGGAGAGCCGGCCGTCGACCATGTGGACGACGCGGTCGGCGTACGGGATCAGTCGGGGATCATGGCCAACGACGAAGAGAACGGCGCCCCGGTCATGCGCCGCCGAGTGCAGGAGCCGGATCACCTGCTCGCCGTGTCCCCAGTCGAGCGAGCCGGTGGGTTCATCGGCGAAGCAGAACCGAGGGTTCTTGAGCAGCGCTCGACCGACGGCCACTCGCTGCTTCTCGCCGCCCGAGAGCTGGTCGGCCCGGAGGTGGCCTCGAGAGCCCAGGCCAAGCTGATCGAGCATGGTGCCCACCCGCCGGCGTGCCTCGCGAGGCGAGACGCCCTCGCCCCATCGAACGACCATCTCCAGTTGCTCGGCGGCGGTCAGCGAGGGGAAGAGGTTGAACCCCTGGAAGATGAAGCCAAAATGCTCGAGCCGAAACCGCTCGCGCGCCGACTCTCGCATCGTCCAGAGGGGCCGGCCCAGGATTGTCACATCGCCGCGGTCGGGACGGAGCAATCCCGAGAGAACCGCCAGCAGCGTTGACTTGCCGCTGCCCGAGGGTCCCATCAGCAGGACGACCCGGCCCGGATAAAGCTCGATCGAGACGTCGCGCAGCACCCGGGCGGCCGAGGATCCCTCGCCATACGAGCGCTCCAGGTTGCGGGCGATCAGTGCGGGCTGGTCGGGCATCGTCGGCACGGTCCTTTTCCTGATCTCATCGCAGGAGCGTGATCGGCTCGACCAGTCGAAGCGACCTCAGCGCTGCCAGGCCGGAGAGCAACGCCATCGCGAGGGTCAGCCCCGATCCGAGAACGTAGAGCCAGACCGGCAGGACGACCCGGGCGCCGGCGCTCTCGCCGCCGGAGGCAAGCGCCTGGATCATCGGCATCGCCAGGGCGATCCCGGCCAGCCCGACCCAGAGGGCCTGCGCCATCACCAGACCGGCCATCTTCCGTCTCGGGATTCCGAGGGCCCGCAGCACCGCGTATTCCCGGAGCGAGGCGGCCGTCGCGGCGTAGAGTGTCTGGCTGGTCACGGCCATCCCCACGAGCAGGCTGAGCAGGGCTGTGAACCCCATGCCGATACCGGCCTCAGTTCGCGTCGCCCAGAAGAACTGCGTGCGCGCTGAGAACTCACCGCTCGTGAATGCCGAGAGGTCCGATCGACGGCGGAGTCGTGCGGCGACGGCCGGGGCGTCGGCCGGGTTCCGGCAACGTCCGAGCAGGTACATCGTGTGGCCGGGATAATCGCGGTAGAGGGGCTGGATCTGATAGGCGGTCCGGATCGAGCAAAAGATGTAGGGTGGGCCGAGGCTCTTGAGTCCACGCACCAGGCCGACCACCCGAACCCTGCGCCCGGCGACCTCGGCGATTCCTCCCACCCCGTCGACGCCCAACCGCTCGAGCTCGGTCTCATCCACGACGACGGAGCCGGGTTCGGTCAGGCGATCTCGCATGCTCGGCGAGAGATCGCTGACGACTCCGAGGGCTCCCGAATCGAGCCGGGAGCCAATCACGCAGCAGACCTCCGACCCGCCCCTCGGGTTGCGCCAGTAGCTGTAGCCATAAAGATAGGGCTCGGTCGCGACCACCTCGGGCTGGCTCGCCAGGAGCGATCGCCACGACTCGGGGATCGGGAAGCCGAGCTCGATGCTCTGGATGTCGGGCGAGGCGACCCACAGATCGGCGGCGGCGTGGTCGATCGGGAGAGAGAGCACCGAGAGCGCCCCGAGAAGCAGGCCCACCTGCACGGTGATGAGCAGGTCGCTAAAGCCGACCGCCAGCACCGCCGGCAGGTAGCGCCTGGGCTCGCGCCAGAGGATCTTGAGCGAATAGGGCATGGGCACACGATTTCGGTTGCGGCGGTTCGACCCATCGGATTGTACCACGTCGACCGACCAGCGGGCGGAGCATCGCGTTGATCGCGTTGAGCGGACAGGTCGGTCAGCCGAAGAAGGATCGGGCGTCCTCGTACGCGAGGCCCTGGCATGGACGCTGGGCCCGGCATGCGAGTTGCAGGATAGGACGCGATCCAGTGAATGGAGCGGGCACCGCATGTCCAAACGCCACGCCAACGGGAAGGCGATCGCTTTCCCCTCGGTCCCGATGACGGACCCAATTTCACGCGAGCCGATCGCCATTGTCGGCATCGGATGCCGATTCCCCGGCCGGGCGAACGACCCCGAGGGGTTCTGGTCGCTGCTGGAATCGGGCGTCGACGCGATCGTTGAGGTCCCTCCGGATCGGTGGGACGTCTCGGCCTTTCACGACGCCGACCCCGCGCGTCCGGGGAAGACGTACAGCAAGTGGGGCGGGTTTGTCGAGGGGATCGACCGCTTCGATGCGCCGTTCTTCGGGATCTCGCCCCGAGAGGCCGCGCGCATGGACCCGCAGCAGCGGATGCTGCTGGAGGTCGCCTGGGAGGGTCTCGAAGACGCGGGAGTCCGGCTCGACCAACTGGCCGGGACGCGTGCCTCGGTCTTCGTCGGGATTTCCAGCTTCGACTACCCGGTGATGGGGACGAGCTTCCGCGACCGCGCTGGGATCGATCTGCATTCGAATACCGGCGGGTCGCTGAGCATCGCGGCGAACCGGATCTCGTACAGTCTCGACCTTCGCGGTCCGAGCGCCTCGGTGGATACGGCCTGCTCGTCGGCGCTGGTGGCGGTGCATCTGGCGTGTCGGTCCATCTGGCACGACGGCTGTCCGCTGGCGATCGCCGGCGGCGTCAATGCGCTCCTGATGCCCGACTGGTATATCGGGTTTTCGCGAATGGGGATGCTCTCGCCGCTCGGCCGGTGCCGGGCTTTCGACGCGAGCGCCGGCGGGTTCGTCCGCAGCGAGGGTGCTGGCGTGGTCGTCCTGAAGCCGCTCTCGCGAGCGATCGCCGACGGCGACCGCATCTATGCCCTCGTCCGAGGGACCGCGATGAACCAGGACGGTCGGACCCCCGGCATGACCATGCCCAGTTCTCGGGCGCAGGAGGAGCTACTCGGCGAGGCCTGCCGCGACGCGGGGATCAACCCATCGGCCATCGGCTACGTCGAGGCACACGGGACGGGCACCCTCGCCGGTGACCCGATCGAGGCCCGAGCGCTGGGAACCGTGCTTTCCGAGGGACGCCCCGACGATCGCCCCTGCGCGATCGGATCGGTGAAGACCAACATCGGTCATCTGGAAGCGGGCGCCGGGATCGCCGGA
>DAHZZC010000625.1 GCA_027435495.1 Planctomycetales bacterium | reverse complement strand
CGGCCTTGAGGAACATCGTCGTCTTCCTGTTCGATCGCCAGGGGCACAAGAGCGCCGCGGCAGCAACACGCCATTACGTCTGCCACCCCGAGAAAGCTCTCGAAATCCTGTCAACCCCGATCTGAGAATGAAACGGCCCTGATCCCGATCCGGAGCGGTCTTCCGGCCTCGTCGTTCGAGATCCATAATAGTTGTCTCTTCAACTTCGCCTCTCCGTTTCTCAAGACAGGGGATGCCTGAGTCCCCGGCCCAGGACGGCACGTGATGGACGAGACCGCAGAAGTCCAGGCGTTGCTGGACCGGCTCCAGAGTGGTGACCAGGGGGCGCTCGGTGAGCTCTTTTCCCGGTATCGAGAGCGGCTGGCGCGGATGATCCAGTTCCGGCTGGACGGGCGGCTGAAAGGACGGATCGCGACCTCCGACGTCCTCCAGGAGGCTTACATCGACGCCCTCAAGCGGTTGCCGCATTTCCAGACGGTTCCGGACATGCCGTTTTTGATCTGGCTCCGCTGGGTGACCATGCAGCGGCTGGTCGAGGTCCATCGCCAGCACCTGGGCGCCCAGATGCGCGACGCTGGCCGAGAAGTCGCCCTCCGGCCCGGGGGCGCGCTCTCGGCCAGCTCGGAGAAAATCGCCGACTTTATCGGCGACTTGACCTCCCCAAGCCGGGCCGCCGAGCGGGCTGAGGCGATGGACCAACTTCGCGAGGCGCTCGAAGGACTCGATCCGACCGACCGCGAGGTGCTCGCTCTCCGCCATTTCGAGGAGCTGACCAACCAGGAAGCAGCCGCTGTTCTGGGCATCCAGCCGGCCGCAGCCAGCAAGCGATACGTCCGGGCGCTCGAACGGCTCAAGGGTGCGCTCGAGCAACTCCAGGGGAGCGAGGAATGACCATTCCAGCCCAGGGCGACGAACTGGACCAGACTTCCGAGCATCTGGCGTCCGATCCGAGCGAGGTCCTCGATCGACTCGCCGAGGAGTTCGCCGCTCGGTTCCGTCGGGGAGAAACGCCCACCGTCAACGAGTACGTAAACCGGTATCCCGACCACGCAACCCGGATTCGGGAACTGCTTCCCTCAGTCGCGATGATGGAGGGTCTCAAGCGGCAGGTCCGGGCGTCCTCGGTCGCTGAGTGCGATCTCCACGACCCAGCGCCCGAGCGTCTGGGCGAGTACCGGATCGTTCGCGAGCTTGGCCGGGGCGGCATGGGGATCGTCTACGAAGCCTACCAGGAGACGCTCGACCGACACGTCGCGCTGAAGGTCATCCCCCGGCACGGAATGCTCGATGCCCGCCGTCGCCGCCGATTTCAACGCGAGGCGATGGCGGTCGCCCAGCTCCACCACACCAACATCGTCCCGATCTTCCAGGCCGGCGAGCACGACGGTCTCCCCTTCTACGCGATGCAGTATATCCGAGGCGAGGGGCTCGACCGGATGCTCGACCGGTGGCGGCGCCCGAACGCCGATCATCCGGGAGGCACTGAACACTGGCGATTTGTCGCCGGCGTTGGGATGCAGGCGGCCGAGGCGCTCCAGTATGCCCACGGCCAGGGCATCCTGCACCGCGACATCAAGCCGGCGAATATCCTCGTCGATGAGCAGGGGGTCGCCTGGATCACGGACTTCGGGCTCGCGAAGCTGGTCGGGCGCGACGACCTGACCAACTCGGGCGACGTCGTTGGCACGCTCCGGTACATGGCCCCTGAGGTCCTCAGCGGCCGAACCGATCGCTCGGGCGACATCTACAGCCTCGGCCTGACACTCTACGAGTTGCTCACGCTCCGCCCACCCTTCGGCGACCTCAGCCCCAGCGAGTTGCTCCGGTGCGTGACCGAGGAGCAGCCAATCCGCCCGAGGCAGCTTGACCGAACGATCCCCCTCGACCTGGAAACGATCGTCCTGAAGGCCACATCGCGAGAACCCGAGCGCCGGTACGCGACCGCTGGCGAGCTGGCCGAGGACCTCCGCGCCTTCCTCGGCGATCGACCGATCCGGGCCCGCCGCGCCTCGCCTCCGGAGCGGCTCGCCCGGTGGGTCCGTCGCAATCGGGTCTTGGCCGTCGCGATGGTTGCCGTCGCCGCGTCGATGATCGTGGCGCTCGCGGCGGTCACCTGGGGCTACGTCACCACGCATCAGGCGCTCGAGCGACAGGACGCAAACGTCCAGTTCTTGCTCGCCTCCTTCGAGCGCCTGTTCAACCAGTTCTCCGACCCCTCCGACGAGGGACCGTTCGCCGACGGCCGGATCCCCTGGGCTCCGGCTCGCGCCGGTCGGCCAGGCGGCGAGCCCGGGTCCAGACCCGGTCCGGGGCATTCCGATCGCTTCCCGGGTGTCCCTGGCCCGCCACCGGGTTCGAGGATGCCCCACCGGCTTGAGCTTACCGATCGCGAGCTCGCCCTCCTGGAAATCGTCCTGGAGTTCTACGACGGATTTGCCGCCCGCAATCAAACCAACGAGCTTCAGGGCGAGGCGGCCCGTGCCTACCGAAAAGTCGCGGCGCTCTATCGGTGGCTCGGCCGGGATGCCGAGGCCGACGAGGCGCATGCCAAGGCCGTCCGCGGATTCGAGGCTCTCCTCGACCGCGAGGGGGAGCCGTCGGAGTATGCCTACGAGTTGGCACGGACGCTCGCGCTCGATGTTCCTGGCGCCTGGACCAGCGCCCCGGAGCGTGTTGAGCCCGACCTCCGCCGCGCCATCGCGATCGCCGAGCGCCTCTTCCTTCGAGCCGACGAGAAGAAGCAGATCACCTACGCCGCGGCCCTCGCCCGATGGAACGCCTCGCTCGGCAAGCTTCTCGAATCACTCGGGCGCCCCGACGAAGCCATCGGCTACGACCGCGAAGCGATCGCCCGGGACGAGTGGCTGGCCAATCATCTGGAGAGCCCCGGAGCTGGAGGTGTCCGCAACGTGATTCTCTCCCGACGAACGACGCTGGCCGCCCTCCTGGCCCGACTCCATCACGTCGAGGAAGCCCGGGCCGAGGCCGACCGGGTGGTGGCCGAATCATCGGCTGCGATCGACGAGGAGATGCCTTCCGGGGGCTGGTCGAACGAATCGAGGCGCCGGAGCTATCAATCCCTGGCCGGGACGTACCGAGCGATCGGAGAGGAGGCGAAGGCCGCCCAGATGGAGGCGCTCGTCGCCCGGATTCCGAACCGGAACCACAACCGACCGCCAGGCGCCCATCAACCAATGCCGATGTCCCCGAGGATGCCGGCACGAGCGACGGGACACTCGATTTCGCTCCCCTGAGCCGCCGCGGACTTGATCGTCTCGAACGACGGGCCGGGCCGGGACGCCGCGTCGAGGAACGGGAGATTCGCTCGACGCGGACGCCCAGGCACCGGCCCTGGAGACGCAACCATCGCGCCGATACCCGCCCCGTCAGGCGCACGGGTAAGTTCGGTTCTTCCGACGGCCCGAACCCGTCGAGATGAGGCGTTCTCTTGGAATAACGAAAGAAGAGACCGCTTGCGCGTGCCGGTTTCCGACCTAGCGAGGCGCAATGCCTTCGGGGGCGGATCGCTCGCCCCGGAGCCGGTCGCGCAGGTCCCAGGCCTCCTCGTCGCCGAGGGCGATCGCCTGGTCGGCCTCGGCGCGAGCGGTCGTCCGGTCCCCGCTCCTGATGTGTGCGAGCGCCAGGTTGTAATAGATCCGGCCTTGCGTCCTCGTATCGCCGGCCGACTGGATCGCGCGGCCGAGGTCGTTGATCGCCTCGTCGAGCCGGTTCGCCTTCAGGTGAAGGATGCCACGGTTTAGCCAGGCTGAGGCCAGCGACGAGTCCCATCGAATCGCCTTGCTGTAATCCTCGACGGCCGCCTCGTTCCGGCCGAGGGCCTCGTTGGTCAGGGCCCGGTTGAAGTAGCTCTGGGCTCGGTGCGGTTCGTCGACTGCGATGCAGACCGTGAACGCGGTGGCAGCGTCGTCAAAGCGATGGAGCCGGTACGAGGAAAGGCCGAGGTAGAAGTTGGGCCAGAAGTCGCCGGGGCGGTCGCTGAGGCTCAGGCGGAACTGTTCGGCAGCGGCGTCGAACCGGCGCTCGCGGAGATACGATCGGCCAAGTTCGTAGTGGTCGAAGGCGGAGCGTGGCGGCGTTTCGGTCTCGTCAGGATCGATCGGTCGGCCGGCCTGGCGGGCGAGGGTTCTCCAGAGGCGATCGAGGAGGAAGCTTCGGCCGCAGGCGGTCCGGGCCTCGTCGAGAAAGCCGAGCACTTCCTGGCGACCGGCGGCCAGCTCGGAGGGTTGCGCCAGGCGGATCCGAACATCGGCCCAGGTGGCGACCAGTTCGAGCAGGTCGGCACGGATGCTCTCCTCGACTTTCGCTGAGAGTGGCGCCGAGTCGCGGGCGAGGAGGAGGTGTCGATCGTTCCAGATGGTCGGGACGTTCCGGATCAGAACGTCGGCTTCGGGACCGGTGGGCGGGTCGACCCCGAATCGAAATCGACAGGTCTCAGCGAGGCGGTGGAGGTCGTCGGCCCGTCCGCCGCGCTGGGCGATCCGGAGCAAGCTGCGCAGGCCGTCCACCTGTCCGGAGTGCCTTGGGAAAAACTCGGCCCGTTCGAGGGCCTGGCGGATCCTCGGCTCGGCGTCGCTGTACCGGCCGCGGTCGCAGAGTCCGCGCGCCTCTCGGATACTGGCCTGGACCTCGTCGCCTCGATGGGTATCCCAGTCCCAGGCGGCCAGCAGGCCGATGGAAAGGGAGAGCACCATCAGAGCAATCGCCCAGGCTCCGAGGGCTCCCGGCTCGTTCCGCCGCCATTTCCGCCATCGCTCCCGAAGGCTTCGGTTCGGTACACCCCGAAGCGGCAGGTTCTCGATGTGCCGGCGAAGGTCGTCGCGGACCGACGCGGCCGATGGATACCGATCGGCAGGACGCGGCGCCAGACATCGGAGAATAATATCTTCAAGACCAACACTGACTTGCGGGTTCCGGGAACGAAGCGGTACGTGGGTCTCGGCCCCGTCGCCTCCGAGGGCTTCCCGGAGCAGGGCTCCGAGGGCGTGAATATCGGCTCGGTGGTCGACGGCCTCGGGGATTGGTTCGCCAGAGGCGACCGCATCAAGGGCAGCGCGTTGCTCGGGGGCCATCCAGCCGGGCGTTCCGCCGACCCGGCCGGGGAACGACTCTCCGGCGGCGAGCGGGCGGCTCGCCAGGTGGAAGTCGAGGAGCATCGGGGCGCCGTCCGCCGCGATCAGGACGTTCGACGGTTTGACGTCCATGTGAACCAGCCCGTGGGCGTGTGCTTCCTGGAGAGCGTCGGCCAGTCGGGTGCCTAGCCAGCAGATCGCGTGGACGTACGAGTGATCCTGGAGGTATCGACGATAGGGCTGGTCAACGGTTGTGGGTGCCGGGCCGGCGAGTTGGACGCGATCGAGCGCATGGACGATGTCGCGGCCCCGGCGATCGGCCGGGGGGATCGCCGCCAGAGCGTTGAGGATATGGGCCAGGCTGGCGCCGCCGAGATAGGGCATGCAGAGCGCCCGGAGCCGACGATCGGGGAAGCTCTGCTCGGAGAAAAGCGGGATGATATTCGTGTGCTGGAGTCGGGCGAGCGAGAGGTGCTCGTCCTGGTCGTCGGAGATGACCTTCAGCACGACGGGGCGGTCGGCCAACGTCGGCTCCGTCGCGAGGAAGGTCCGGCCGGAGGCGCCCCGGCCAAGCTCGGAGCGGAGTAAAAACGGCCCGAGATACTCGCCCGTCTCGGGCATCTCGGCCGGGGCGACGATCGGCCGAAGCAATCGATCGCAGCCGAGCAGGAGTTGGATTTCGTCCTTCCACCGCGCGTATCGACCGACGACCTCCGTGGTTCGGACCTCCTCGCCGGCCTCTCGGCGGAGGTTGACCTCCTCGTAGATGAGCCGGACGGCGGCCTCACTCTCGATTCCCGGATGACGTTCAATGATCTCGGAGGCCATCAGGCGATGACCTCGGGACCATGCCGAGGCCATCGCGTCGACCTCGCGCGAGACCCAGGCTTCCTCCGACTCCAGCCTGCGCGACGGTTCCGACGGCCATCCGACCTGCGACCGCGACCGAGACTCTGGTTCGCCGAACCGCGCCACCGACATGTTTTTTTCGATTCCTCCGGTTCGTCGAAAGGCGAACCTTCACCGACCGGGACGAGGTTCCCGATCGAGTTTCACTCCACCTCGTCGTCGGCCTCGTCGGGACGTGTCGACGCCCGCTTGGGGATCGCGAGGCGGCGGGCCAGTTCGTAAAGAATCCGACGGACGCTCCCCTCATGAAGTCCTGTCCGCAGGGCGATCTCGGAGTTGGGCAGTCCCTGCTTCTTGAGGACGAGGATCTCGCGATGAGCGGGAGAGCATTCGTCGAGGATTCGCTTCCACAGTTCGTGCTCCTGGGCGATCTCGCTGGGCCTCGGCTCTCGGACGTTGGGGAGGTCCATGGTGGGATCAAGCGGCCGTTCCTGCTCGATCGCCCTGTGGTGCTGCCGGCGGCGGTCGATCAGACGGTTGCGTGCGACCTTGACGAGGAAGGCGCGGAGGTGAGCAGGATCGTTGAATCGCCAGCCGGCCTCGCGAAACCCGCCCAAGACGTCGGCCCAGACCGACTGCACGATGTCCATCGTGTCGAGCTTGGATCGAAGGGGGCCGTTCAACTGCCGGCGGATGGCCATCCGGAGATACGGCTCGTAGGCAAGAAACGCGCGCTCGGCCGCCGCGACGTCGCCACTGTTGAGTTTCTCGATCAGCTCATCCAGGTGTTCGATGCTCATGGAGCCTCTACGCCCGTAGGGATGGGAGAGCAACTCGGATGTTGCCGGCAACCGGACGATCTCTCCTACTTTACGAGGGTTCCCCTTGCACTGTTGGATTTCGATCCGGGTGCTGATCGGACTGCGGGACGATCTGGGATCAGGGCCGGCTGGACCAGCCTCGGGGAAGCTCGGGGAAGCTGAGGGCGAGCTCCCGGCCGACCGGGTCAAGAACGCGGAATTGCCGGGCGGATCGGAAGCGTCGGCGTGTAACCTCCCGGGTCGCGATCGCCAGGGCGGCCAGACCCGTGACGGCGAAGGTGGCATAGGAGGCGGGCGTCGGCCCCCGGGTGACGATACCGGCGACATCGACCGTCTCAAGCTGTCGGACGAACTCGTCGAGGCTGTGCTCCAGCGATTCGCCAGCGATTGGCAGGGCGTCGGCGATCAGGTCGGCCCCGTGGGCCTCTCGGAGAAGTTCATCGGACCCTGGATCGACCTGACTGGTGAGGTTGGCCTGATCGAAAGAGGCGGTGCCGGAGGCCGTGATCTCTTCCGAGTAAGCACGGGCCGAGACACCGTCTTCCCGGCCCGCGTGCCGGACCATTCTCGGCCCGCCTCGGGCGAGATGACCGGAAGCCGATCGATTGGAGAGTTCGACCGATGCCGACTCGGGATCCCCGCCGATGGACTGACCGGCAACGGGCCCGTTCGGCACGACCGGGGGCGCCATCGTGCCCTGATTCGCCACCGAGGCAAGGGCCCCCGAGGTGAGGCTGGCCGTCGAGGTCGAAGTCGGTGGGCCGGTCAAACTCAGTGCGATCGAGGCATCCAGAGGCGCCGCGAGGACCGCTCCAGGGACCGACGGATCGTACCGATAGCTTCCTGCGTTCAGCCCCATGGACTGATAGAGGAAGAGCGAATTGAGGCTGTTGAACGGGTTGCCAGACTCAAAACCATGAGTTGGGGAGCCGGGCGAGGCCAGCTCGCCCGAGCTGAGTTCCGAGGAAGTGACTCCCGACCCGGAAGGAGCCGCCGCCAGGGCCGTACTGCTCGGGGAGTTCGTCGAGGAACCGGAGGACGTCGAGCTTGGGCTACCAGCGGAAGTAGGCTGGGGAGTGGAGCCCGAGACCTGGTAGACGGACGTTGAGGTACCGGCGGGGTTGGACGTGGACAAGCCCGTCTGGGCTCCGGGCGAAGGAGTATCAACGTCGTGATGCCCGTCACCTGACGGGATGGTATTCGGAGCTATCGAGTGGGGACTCGGGACGGACGAGGCTGGGAATGTTCCCTGGTCCCAACCGGAGGGGCCGGGTGGCGTCCACAAGGCAAGTGGTGTGGAGACCGGCGAGCCGACTTGTGCCTCGGAATGGGCTGAAATCCGAGCGACCGAGTACCAGCCCGGACGGGCGGCAAGGCCGGAGGCCCATCCGGGAGTCGGTTGGCCGTTGAGGAGTTGCCGGCCCTCGAGCGGGTCGAAAACGATCCGGTACCGTCGCGGGGTCTGGGCAGGTTTCCGCATGGTTGCCACCGCAAGGAGGAACCGGGGCCGGTCGATACCCCATCGAACACGAGTTGCACGTAGGAATACGGGGATTCTAGCGTGCTTCCGGTCCAGAATCTAGCAGGTAGGCACTTCGGCGAGGATCCGACGCGAGGCTGGCGATCACCGTGAGCCGAACAAGCGAGCCGGGCCGGCATCTGGAGAAGAGTCTTCCGGACCCGGGGACTGCTCGATGGACCCGATGATCCGTCCGGTTTCACCGAGACGGACCTACCTTACTTAAAGAATAAAACGTGAATGTACCGGCCAGATCGACAGGTGGGGGACCGGATTCTCCAGCCATGAGCAACGGTGGGAATGAGGTGATCGGATCTGCGGTTTGGGAAACACCCCAGGACGGTTCTTCCATCGACATCCTGTCGATTTTCTTGGCCTCCTGGATCGGACGTCCTGGGGTGCTCCCTTTTCTCCTGGAGTGATTCGCGAGGGAAGCGCGAGCCTCGCCGAGGACCAATCCGGCGGTGGCATTCTCTCTGATCCGATTGACTCACCGAGGGCGTCGAGTCAAGGAGGGGGATTGCCGTTGAGCCAACGCAACCTCAGTGTCTCCGGAAACAATCTCCCGACACCCACGGCTGCATCAGCATGCTGGCCCGAAAGCCGTTCTGTGCAAGATCCGGCCACATTGGGCCACGGATTGGCTTCGTCTTTCCTGGACGCCTCAGAAGCCGGCTGATGGGGGGGCACCTCGCCGATGGAGCGACATCCGGGGATGAGGCTCTTCGGCGAGGTGCCAGGGGGGATCATAGAACTCCACGGAACTGGCCCCGCCCGGCGCGCGCCTGATCGTGAAGATTTTTCGAAAAGGAGGTTCGGGGCATGCGCGAGTGGATACCTCGATGAGAGGAGGTCCGCGCGATTTCGAGTGTGATCGGGGGCGGGATCGATACCATCGATGTCGCGACGATCGCCGGCTCCTTCAGGAGTCGGGATCGGAAGTCAGCCTCCTCGTGCAAGATTCAGGCCAGGCTGGTCATGACGAGAGAGGCGTTCTGGCCGCCGAAGCCGAAGCTATTCGAGAGCGCTGTCCGAATCGGCATCTCGCGCGAGGTGTTCGGCACGTAATCCAGGTCGCAATTCGGATCGGGCGTGGCCAGGTTGATCGTCGGGGGGATGACACCCCGTTCGAGTGAGAGGGCCGTCGCCGCGGCCTCGACGGCGCCCGAAGCCCCGATCAAATGTCCGATCATCGACTTCTGCGAACTCATCGGGATCGAGCCGGCCCGGTGGCCGAAGACCCGCTTCACGGCGACCGTCTCCATCATGTCGTTAAGCTTGGTTGAGGTCCCGTGGGCGTTGATGTAGTCGATCTCGGCCGCATCGAGTCGGGCCTCGCGGAGTGCCGCCATCATCGAGAGCGCAGCGCCCTTGCCTTCGGGCTCGGGGCGGGTGATCCCAAAGGCGTCGAACGACGAGCCGTAGCCCGTGATCTCGGCATAGATGGGGGCTCCCCGGCGTCGGGCCCGGTCGTAGCTTTCCAGAAC
>DAHZZC010000624.1 GCA_027435495.1 Planctomycetales bacterium | reverse complement strand
GTCGGGACGGCGGGTCTGGTCTACGCGGTCGAGGCGATCGTCACGGGCGGGCGGATCTGGGACTCGGCGTTGATCTCGGCGTCGGGCGTCGGCCGGGTTCACCCGGGAGATGGGCTCCACGTCACGACCGTTCTCGCCGCGGTGGCAGGAAAGGCAGCCGGACTCTCGGCAGTGGCGGTGGCCGCGGCCTTCGGTCGCGCTGGAGCGGGGCTGGTCGCGGCTCTCGCGATGCTCTCGATCGCGCAGGTCTTCTGGGCAGGTCCGTGGATCACGACGATCCTCCACGCGCTCTCGATGGCTGGCCTGGTGATTGGCCTGGTCGGTTGCGCCCGCGCTGGTCGGGTCGAGCGGATGCTGGGAGCCTGCGTCACGGCTGAGTTGGTGGTGGTGATCGTCCTCTCGTGGTCGTCGAGTGGTGCGTGGATCAACTATGCGATCCCGATGGTCCCGCTCACCTCGGCGATGATCGCCCGGCCGATGATGGCGGCTGCGGAGAGCGCTGGTTGGCCCGGTCGGACGATCCTGGCGACGGCCGCCCTCGCGGTACTGGCCTCGGCCTGGATGGACGCGAAGGTCGAGGCGACCCGGCGGGCGGTCGAGCATCGGGACCTGGCTCGCGTCCTGAAGACGGCGGGCGTGCCGCCTTCGGCGATGATCTTTGGCGACCGGCCTGGTCGGAACCGGATGATGGGCCGGCTCGACCTCGTCTTTGACGAATGGTTGTATCCGGTCTTCGAATCGAGGAAACTGGCCGAGCCGCGGTCGCGATGGCTTGGGCCGAGGATCTGGCCAGCGGCGGGGGTCGGGGCGGTGGTTCTCGAATCGGAGGGGGACCGGATCGAGGGGCTGCCGGGATCGCTCCCGGAGCGGGGATACCGCCGCGTTGGGCGGTCTGGTCGATTCTGGGTCTGGGTCGCGTTTCCTGGGATGCCATGAGCGAGCCGACACCGAGCAATCCGGTCCGCGGTGAGGGTTGGGAGCCGGCCGCGATCACAGCGGCGATCGTGATCACAGCGGCGATCGCGATGGGATACTGGGCCGTGCGCGGTCTGGGTGTGGCCGATACCGAGGCGATGGAATCGCCGCTGATGATGGTGGTCGCCCGCCAGTTGACCGCGGGCCCGCGCGAGCTGTACGGTCCCTACGGCGGGACGAACCCGCTGGTCCTGATCCACGCGCCTCTGTATTACCGGGTCGCTGGAGTGGCGGCCTGGCCGATCTGGAAGGCCGGTCTTCACCCGGTCGATGCGGCGAGGTTGGCGGGGCGAGGGATCTCGGCCCTGGGCCTGGTGGCGACGCTCGCCGCGGCCTATCGACTCGGTCGGATCGGGGGCCGCTCGCGACGGGCGGGCTGGTGGTCGGTCCTGCTTCTGGCCGCCTCGCCGATGCTCGCGGGCTTTCCGTTCGCGGTTCGGCCCGACCTGCTCGGTGTGGCCCTTCAGACCTGGGGGATCGTGCTGACGCTCGAATCGATCGGCGAGGGCCGTCGGCGGCTCGTCGCGGCCTCGATCCTGTTCGGGCTGGCGGTCTGCGTGAAGCAGCATCTGCTCGCGGCCTGGGGCGTGGGTCTTCTGGTGATGCTCACGGGTCGAGGCGGAAAGGGGGCCCTGGTACGCCTGGCCTTGCCGGGGATCGCGATCGCCGCGTTGATCTACGGGATGGAGTGGGTCGTCACGAGCGGACGGATCTGGGACGCGGCGTTCATGGCCGCCTCGCGAATCGGGCAGGTCCACCCGGGCGGCCTGGACATGGTGATCATCCTTTTTTTGATGATCGTGGATCGCTCCGCCGGGGCGTGGGCCATGATCGCGGTGGGAGTGCTGGGCCTGGCGGCGAGCCGGCCGGGGATCCGACGGTCGATCGCGACTTTTGGGACCTCGCTGTACTCCACGGGACTTTTTGTGGGGGCGTTCGCCCACTTTTACTATACGGGTCCGAGGTCCGGCGCAGCACTCTTCCTTGCGCTCACAATCGTGGCTGCTCTCACTCTGATAACCTGTGTGTTTCTGAGAAATTATCAATGGAGCGACGTGATTCTGGCGGCCTGCCTGGGGACCGAGCTGGCGATGGCGGCGATTCTCAGCCACAAAAGTGCCGGTGCCTGGGTCAATTACGGGATTCCGGCGTCGGTCTTCGCGTCGGTCGTGGGCGCCCGTGTGGTGGTCTCGGCGATTGAGCGGAGGGCGCCTCGGTCGGTCTTGAGGGCGATGGTCGTGGCGTCGGCAGTTGTTGTCTTCGCGGACCTCACGGTGGTGAAGGAAGCGATCTGGGACCACGACCGGTTACGGGCGCTCACCGCGAGCCTGTACGAGAAGGGTTCGGTCCCGCGGTCGTCGATGTTCTTCGCGGACCAGCCGGGCCTCAACCGGCTGAACGGCCGGCTCGAGCTGGTTTATGACGACTGGCTCTACCCGGTCTTCGAGGTCGCGGGCCTGGCCGAGCCGCGGGCCCGGTGGCTGCCCCGTGCGATCGCGACGGATCCGGTCCGCGCGGTCATCAACCCGACACCCAATCCCGTGATCCCCGGGACGTCGATCGACCTTCGCCGGTTCCGATACCGGCCGGGAGTCAGTGTTGCTCCGTATTTTTACATGTGGGTTCGATGACTACATTTGGGAGTATGCTTCTGGGTTTGCCGCGATCGCGGCTCTTCCGGGCGCGACTTCCGGCTGT
This sequence comes from Planctomycetales bacterium, assembly GCA_027435495.1. Classification (GTDB taxonomy): domain Bacteria; phylum Planctomycetota; class Planctomycetia; order Isosphaerales; family Isosphaeraceae; genus JAKAUH01. Next base: position 7,478 of record DAHZZC010000624.1, on the reverse strand, counting down.
TACAATCGTCAGGACTTGACGAGATTCGGCCCGAGAGATCCGATCGGCCCGTCGATGGCGGGCGGGTCTCGGCCCGGTCAGGAGGTCGCCCGTCATGGAATGCGAACGATCCAGCGATCGCGGATGGAGGAGGGCCGGGCTGGTCGTCGGGCTCGTCCTGGCGATCGCCGGTCCGGCTGCTGCGCAGTTGTCGACGCAGGAGGAGGACCGCCTGCGCATCCTGACGGACCCCGAGGCGGTCAAGAAGAAGATCGAGCAGAAGCGCGACAAGCCGCCGTTCGAGTTTTTCAAGTCGCAGATCGCGCCTTTTGATATTCTTCCGTATGTGAAGGCGAATCACTGGAGCACGCTTTCGCTCGACATGCGGGCCAATGATGAGGACTACGAGGGTCTGCTCCGCTCCGACCCGGTCCCGCTCGAAGGGACAGCGATCGACGTGGTTTTCCGGCGTGACGCCCGGCTGCTGAAGGACCAGCGGCGATGGCTGGCCGAGCAGGTGCTGCTGCCGAACGTCCCGAAGGAGTGGACGGTTTCGATCGCCCGGCCGGGCTCGCTCCGCGCCGATGCGCCCTGGCAGGTGATTCTGACGGAGATGTCGCCCCACCAGGCGCTGGTGCTGATCCTGAGCAAGGACGCGACGACCCGGTTCGCGACCTGGAACCGGATGGCCGCGATGATTCCGGCGGCGACGGAGCGAGACAACCCGCAGGCGATCGACCGCGAGCGGTATTACCGCGTCGTCCTCCCGGCCGAGATCGAGAAGATGCCGCTCTCGTCGCACCCGCTGACCTGGACGACCTTCAGCCACGTGATCTGGGACGGTCTGCCGCCCGACACGCTGACCGTCGGCCAGCAGCAGGCGATGCTCGACTGGCTGCACTGGGGCGGCCAGTTGGTCCTGATCGGCGGCGCCGGCCATTCGTACGCAATCGACAGGGAGGGCTTTCTCGGCCCATACCTGCCGGGCGAGCCGACCGGCGAGACGGTCGCACTCGGCGAGGCCGAGCTCGACCCGCTCTCGAAGGCGTATCCGCCGCCGACGATCGGGTTCTTGCCCTATTCGGATGATTATGCGACGATCCAGCAAGCGTCGAGGGGCCCTGAGTGGAACCGGGCGTATCAGCGGCCGGTCCCGATCCGGCCGGCCGACAAGAAGCCGGTGTACCTGGCGACGCTCCGGCCGGTGCCTGGGGCGTCGACGATCCCGCTCGGCGAGGCCAGTCCGCACCTGCTCGCGGTCGAGCGGAGGGTTGGCCGGGGGCGGATCACGATGCTGACGGTCAATCCGACGGAGCCGACATTTGCCCACTGGCCGGGCCTCGACACGATGGTCCGCCGGGTGATCCTTCGGCGCCCGGACGATCCGATCCTCAACGCCGGCCAGCTCATCAACGCCTACACCGAAGTTCAGCGCGGGCGGCTTGCAGGCCGCAACCTCTCGTGGTACCGGATCACCAGCCGGGATGCTCGCGTCGATGAGGACACCGGCGGCCACATTCCGCAGGTCGCCCGGACGGCTCCCCGGGAGGAGGCGAAGTCGGCGGCGGTCCCCAGTTCCGGCCCGTTCCGCGACCCGGCCCGGCCGTTCGATCCGGGCGTTGCCGACTGGCGCGACACCTCCCGCCTCCCCGCGCTGGCCCGCGACCTGCTCGAAGAGTCGTCGGGCATCCGGATTCCCAGCTCGGGCTTCGTCCTCCGCGTGATCCTCGCGTATCTGATCGTGGTCGTCCCGCTCAACTGGCTGGTCTGCCGGTTCGTCTTCAACCGGCGCGAGTGGGCCTGGTTTGTCGTCCCGGTTGTTGCGTTTGCGTTTGCCATCGGCGTCCAGCGCGGGGCGGCGTTCGACCTCGGGTTTGACTCGGCCTCCGACGAGATCGATCTCCTGGAGGTCCAGGGTGATTATCCCCGCGCTCACCTGACGCGGTTTGCCTCGATTTACAGCAGTGGGCGAGGGGATTACACGATCTCGTACCCCGACAACAACACCGCGCTGGCGCTTCCGCTCGGCACCGGCCGGACGATCGCCGGCGAGGATCGGACCGTCACGACCTGGGATTCCAGCCCGGTGCCCACGCTCTCGAACCTGATCATCCAGCCGAGGAGCCTCTCACTCTTCCGCGCTGAGGAGATGACCAACCTCGCCGGAGCGATCCGGATCGAGGGCGAAGGGGCCGCGCGGAAGGTCGTCAACGGGAGCGAGCTGGAGCTGCGCGACGCGATCGTGATCGACATCAACGGGACCGACCGCGCGGCCTGGGACGAGCGCTACCTCGGCACCATCGCGGCTGGAGGCTCGGTCGAGCTGGGCGCGGCCGGCGGGTCGAAGCGGCCCGAGAAGATCGAGGCTGGCGACGGGCCCGACCTCGACGCCTTCCTCCGCGTTGTCCGATCGACCTGGGAGCCGTCGCTGGAGAACGTGGGTGAGATTCGGCTGGTCGCCTGGGTGGCGCGGTCGATGCCTGGCCAGGTGATCGATCCGCCGCTCGACCGCCTCCGCGGCCGGACCGCCGTGCTGGTCCACCTGCGGAGCGGGCCGCCGCCCAGTCCGGACAGCCAGCTCTATTTTGCCCCCGAGACGATCAACGACCCGTCGCCCGAAGGGCGATCGATGCGGACGATGATGGACGCCCTCAAGGCCCAGGGCGGCCGGCGGATGGGGACGCGGAACAAGTAATCGATCCCGAGACCAGCACCGTACCGTACCGGCCCGGGCCGGGGAGACGCGCGACCGATGATCGAGGTCCAGCACTTCACCAAGCACTACGGCGACTTCATCGCCGTCGACGACCTGAGCTTCACCATCGGCAAGGGCGAGACGTTTGGCTTCATCGGCCCCAACGGCGCCGGCAAGAGCACAACCATCCGCTTCCTGGCGACCCTCCTCCGACCAACCTCGGGCGAGGGGCACGTCGCCGGGTTCTCGGTGACGTCGGAGCCGATGGCCGTCCGCCGCGTGATCGGCTTCATGCCCGATGATTTCGGCGTGTATGACGGGATGAAGGTCTGGGAGTTCCTCGACTTCTTCGCGGTCGCCTACGAGATCCCACGATCGTACCGAAAAAAGATCATCGGCGAGGTTCTGGAACTGCTCGACCTCACTCACAAGAGAGACGATTACGTCAACGGGCTCTCAAAAGGGATGAAACAGCGGCTCTGCCTGGCGAAGACGCTGGTGCATGACCCGCCCGTGTTGATTCTGGATGAGCCGGCCTCGGGTCTCGACCCTCGCGCCCGACTGGAGATGAAGGCGCTTTTGAACGAGCTTCGGCAGATGGGGAAGACGATCCTGATCTCCAGCCATATTCTCTCGGAGCTGGCGGATTTCTGCACGTCGATCGGGATCATCGAGCGGGGCAAGCTGCTCGCCGCGGGGAGCATCCGCGAGATCCAGAACCAGATCCGCTCGCACCGGGTTTTGAAGGTCCGCGTCCTCGACGAGTCGACCGACCGCGCCGCCGAATTGCTGAGAGCGGATTCGTCGATTCGGATGGTCGAGGCTTATGACCACACGCTGAGCGCTGAGTTCGAGGGCCAGGACCGCGACATGGCCCGCGTTCTCGACCGGCTGATCCAGTCGGGGATCACCGTGCAGTCGTTCGCCGAGGAACCGCTCTCGCTGGAAGAGGTCTTCATGATGATCACCAAGGGGATCGTGGCGTGAGAGTCGGTGGAGGTGGGTCGGGTGGATTTCGGAGGGATGGGAGGGTTTTTTTCGTCGGAGCCGGCTCCAGCCGGCGATCTTCGCGGGACTTGTGGCTTCGTGCGGGTCGGGAGCGGGAGCTCCCTCCTACAGGGGTGGTTGGTCCCGTTCGGCGTTATGGGCGTGTGGAGCGCAGCTTGTCTTGGCCGGCTCCAGCCGGCGATGGAACGCCTGTCGTCCGAGAGGCATTCTCGTCAAGCCCTGAGGAAGAGACCACGACATGCGAGCGTTTCGCCTGACGACCGGGGGCCTGATGTTTGTGGTCGCCTTCATTGCGCTCCTCGGCGGCCTGGTCTTCCGGGTACTGAAGGACGACGTGGAACTCCGGAAGGAAGTCCGGGCTCGTCTGGCTGTCCTCGATGAAATCGACGGACGCTTGCGCGAGGCCGGTCGGCAGATCCAGGAACTTTCCGCCCGGATCGACAACTCCGACCGGCAGCCGATTCCGCATCCCGATCGTCGGGCCTGGGTTGCGAGCCTGGCCGGTTGGAGATCGACAGAAACGCAACAGAAAGGGCTCCGGCCGCGCTATCTCCGTCTGGCCTGGTGTCCCTGGATCGATTTCCTCCCCGATTCGCGTTATGGCTCGACCTATTGCCATGCCTTCCAGGACAACCCGTCACGGATGGACGTGCAAGCCTTCGAACGCGGGTATCGTGAGTGGTGCATGACGGCGGCCTTCCTGATTGCAAGTCTCGTCGGCGGATGGCTGGCAATGGTCGGCGGATTCCTGGCAGGCCGAGGTGCGCCGGCCATGATTGGGTCGCGAGCGTTCGCCAGAGCCTGGCTCCCACGCCTCTGCCGGACGCCCTTCGTTTCCCATCCTGCGAAGAGAGATAGGTGAAAGATGATCTTGCGAGACAATCCCGTATTGACCCGCGAATTGCTGGTGACGCTTCGGTCACCGCGCGCCTTCATCTTGCAGCTTCTTTATATCTGTGCGCTCGGGTCGCTTGTCTATTTCTACTGGCCGGCCGGCGAGGGGAGCGCGCACCAGGCGAAGGTGGCCGAGGCGCGTCGGCTCTTTGATATCTTCTTCCTCGGCCAGTTCTTCCTCGTCTCGCTGATGGCTCCGACCTTCGCCGCCGGGAGCATCACCGGCGAGAAGGAACGGAAGACCTATGAACTCCTGCTCGCCAGCCCGCTCCGGCCCGGGACGATCCTCGTCGGCAAGCTGCTCAGCTCGCTCGGCTACCTGGTGATCCTGATCATTTCCAGCCTCCCGCTGATGATCCTCTGCTACCTGCTCGGCGGGCTCCTGCTCTCGGAGATCACGCGAAGTTACCTCGTCCTGATCCTGGCGGCGGGGACGTTCGGGCTATTGAGCATTGCGTGTTCGAGCTACTTCCGCCGGACCAGCTCGGCGCTCGTCGTGAGCTACCTCGTGATCTTGCCGCTCGCGGTGGCCTGCGTTGTCTTGACGCGGACCGACAACGTCCAGGTGCGCGACTTCGTCTCGATCGCCGTCTTGCCGCCGTGGTGCCTTGCCGCGTGGAGCGTGCTGGGAATCCTCGTCAACGCTCGACTGCTCCGCCCGCCCGACGTCGGCAGCGAGGGGAAGGACGTCATCGACGAGGAGGAGGAAATGAAGTACGCGATCGGAGTTGTGATCGATCGCGACCTCTTCCCCGACAAGCTCTTCGCGCCCGCCAAGCGGACCGAGCTGATGCCCGACGGGACCAATCCCGTCCTCGACAAGGAGCTTCGGAGCGAAATCTTCAGCCAGGGGACGCTGATGCTCCGCGTCGTGATTCAGGTGAGCATGTTGCTCTCGATCCCGCTGATGGCCGTGCTGCTGTTCCTGCGGTCGGAGCTCTCGGGGTATTACGTCTCGTATGTGCTGGCGTTCAACCTGCTGGTCGGGCCGGTGTTCTCGTCGGGGAGCATCACCCAGGAACGCGAGCGCCAGACCCTTAGCCTGCTGCTGACCACACTGCTCAAACCCGGCACGATCGTGCTGGCCAAGCTTCTCGCCGCGCTCCGGGTCTCAACCGTGCTGACGTTCCTCCTGACCGAGCAGATGCTGCTGGCGTATTTATTGCTACCCGAGCTTCGCGGGCGGTTCTGGACGCTGTTTCTCTTCCTGATCATCATCGCGATGACGTGCCTGGCGACCTCGACCATCGGCCTGATGTGCTCGGCGCTGGCGCGTCGGACGTCGGTGGCGATGGTGATGACCTACCTCTCGCTCTTGCTGCTCTTCGTCCTGCCGATGGGGCTGGGGTGGTATCTTCAGGGGCTGAACACCGTCAGCAAGTCGAGGATGGCGATGCTGACGGTGACCAGCCCGTTTTCAGCCGCGATGAGCGTTCCCATGCACACCTCGCGCGGAGATGGATGGAATATCCAGAACCTGCCGATCGACGAATCGGTGATGATCCCGATCACGCCGAAGGGCTTCACGCCGGAGATCTGGCTGCCGGTCTGGGCGGTCTTCCTGCTGATCTATCCGCCGCTCTGCCTGGTGTTTTTCGGGATCACGTATCTGGCGTTCCGGTGGCGATGGTGGCGGTCGGGCGGGCTCGGCTAGGCGGAGCCTCGCCACGACCTGCCGCGCTGTTTCGCGGTCTCACTGGGCGTAGAAACCGGACCGATAGGCGGCCTCGATCTCGCGGGCGGAGGGGACGTCCGGGCTCCGGCCGATAACGAAGCTCCAGAAGGTCTCTCGGACGACGTCGCGGAACGTCTCGTGCTCGCCAGGGTCCTCGCAGAGGTCGTGGTTGCCGATCTGGTAGGGCGAAGGCGCCAGCGAGGGACGGGCTTCCTCGACCGGCTCCATCGGCGGCTGGCCCGGACGCGGCGCGGGAGCGCCGACGATCTCGCGACCGGCGGGCGCGGGACGCACCAGACCGGGCGGGATCGGGATAATATCGACCTCGGGATTCTGGCATCCAAGGCCGCTGTAGGCAATCATCAGGATGAGTGTGGCCTGCATGGGGTCCTCCGTGGAAAGGGACGGGCGGAGATCCTCTCTGGGCCTAGCTTATCCCATGATCGAACACACCGCCGGGAATCTGGGCGAGGCGGCGCGACGGTTGTGATCGTGGTGTCGAAAGTGGAGATCTTTCCGACAGGGCGATCGCTCCAGCCGGCGATGTTCGCGGGACCAACCGACCGTCAGACGGTTCGCCGATCAGGTCGATCGGCTCTCGCGATTTGCGTGGGGCAGGGTGCCATTTTCCAGATACCACATCTTGTCGGGTCCGCGAGCCATCGAGACCTGGCCCGGGATCGAGGCGATTGGGCCGTCCTGCCGCTTGCCACGAATGTAAATCTTCAGGGTGAATTTCACCTCCACCTGCGACTTGCCCCCGCTCTTATCGCCCCGGTATCCCTCAACCTCAAAGACCAGGGGCGTCCAGCGTCCGGCGCGGTTTCCCTTGATCGTCTGGAGCTTCTCGTCCCAGTACGCCTTGAAGCCCTCGAACGAGCCGAACGACGATGAGAGCCGCCCGTTCCGGGCCAGCAGCAACCACATTCGCCGGTAATGCGGGACGTGGTGCGAGAGCGCTCCGTAGAAATCCTTCAACGCCTGCTCGGGCGTCATTCGGACCGGGCGCTCCAGCGTGATGAAGATCGGGTAGCACAGCACGACCGCTCCCAGCCCGCCGACCATCAGAACCAGGAAGGAGAGCCAGTACCACTCCCAGCCCGTCAGGACGTACAGGACGACCGCAAGCCCGGCGAGCCAGCCGCCGACGACCACCAGGTTCGGACCCCACTCCGCGCCTCGCGACCAGACGATGTCGACCGCCGCCTCAGGCTCGATCGGGTACGA
>DAHZZC010000623.1 GCA_027435495.1 Planctomycetales bacterium | reverse complement strand
CCCACCCTGGCGCCGAACTGACTCCGGCCTCGTCCATCGCATCGTGGAGTCCATCCGCGGGCTGCCGTCGGCCTGAGGATCGTCAGTCGATCAGCGGCTGTGTGCTGCGGAGGTAGGCGAAGAGGTCGCGGATGTCCTGATCGAGCCAGCTCGACAGTAACCCCTCGGGCATCAGCGATCGAGGGCTCGTCTTGAGGGCGTCGATTTCATCGCGGGCAAGCGTGATCAGTCGCCCGTCCTCGACGCGGAGAACCACGGCGTTTTTGTCCTGCTCGACCACGATGCCCGACAGAACACGGCCGTCGATCGTCGCGACGATCGACGTGGCAAATCCCTCTCGGATCTCGGCCGACGGATGGACGATATTCAGCAACATGTTATCGATGTCGTCGCGGCGGTAGGTGGTGAGGTCGGGGCCGACCTGCCCGCCCTTGCCGAAGAAGGAGTGACACCGGCCGCAGGCACGGTCGAACAGGGCTTTCCCCGGTTTCGGGACGCCCGGCCCCGATCGAACGATCGAGGCGAGCCGATCGACCTCCGCCCGAAGGACCGCGGGAGTCGCCGGCTGGATCGGTCCGAAAAGGCGTTCCACCCGTGCGCCGAGTTCGCGGTCATTCAGGAGGAGAAACTTCTCGACCACCTCGCGCGGGACGGACTTCGGATCGATCGATCGAGCCTCCATCGCCGCGAGGAATGGCTCCGCCCAGCGGCGCCGTGACGCGAGCAGGGCCTGCGCCGCCGACTGGACGTCGTCGGACATGTCCGGGTACACCGTGAGAATCTCCGTCGCGATCCGGGGATCATCGTAGGCGGCCAGTGCCGAAAGGGCCGAGGCGCGGAGAGCGTTGTCGGGCGATCGGGCGGCGATCGCCAGGATGGCGGGCATCGCGCTGGGTCGGCGAACCTCGCCCAGCACCTGAAGGACCTGCGTCTTTTTCGACGGATCTCCACGATCGTCGGAAAGCAGCGCGACGGCCTCGGCGATCGCCCGGGCGTTATTTCGTCGGAGTCCGAGCGTCAGCGATTGTCCGCCATGTTTCGCGAGCGCTTCGGCCAGCACGTCGGGCAAGCCTGCAAGTGACCGACCCGCGAAGGCGGCCTCAAATCCGGTCATCAGCCGACGGGCGTCGTCGGGGCCGGGGGCCATCGCGAGCAGTCGGGCGCATCGGGCCAGGTCGGCTCGCGTCCCGGCCGCCGCGAATCGCCGCATCAGACGCTCGGCGATCGTGGTTTGGACGATCGGCAGGCCCCAGTTCGATCGGTCTTCGAAGAGCGAGAGAACCGCCTCCGGCTCGGCGGAAACCTTCGCCTCGATCGCCCACCAGACCAGAAGCGGGATGTGGACGTCGCGAGCGTCGTCGGCGTGGGCCATCACCGCGCGGACGATCGGCAGGCCGTCTCTTGCAGGGAGCCGGCGAGCCGAGCACGCGATCTGGCTCCGGACCTCGACGTTGGGTTCCGAACCCGCCATCCGCGCGATCGCTGAGGCAAATGCCGGCGAGACCTGGCCGGCGTCGCAGGTCAGCCGGACCGTCCAGAGCCGGACGTGTGGATCGGGGTGGGCGAGCGTCTCGATCGCCGTTGCCTCGTCGAGTCCACCGACAAGGTTCAGCGCCCAGAGGGATTCCAGGGCGATCTGACTCGACGCCTTGGAATCGCGGAGGCGTTCCTTCAACAACGGGACAATCGAGGCATCCCGACGATCGGCGATCAGTCGAAGGACGGTCTGTCTGGTCCACTTGTTGGAGTCCGAGAGCCGGTCAACCAGTTGAGACGTCTCCAGCGCCGCGAGGTCCTCGGGCATTCGGCGATGCCCTTCCTTCGGGCCGAGTCGGTAGATCCGGCCGCTGGACGGATCGATTTGACCCTCGTGGTTTCGATAGTGATTGACCTGTCGGTCGTACCAGTCGGCGACGTAGACTGCGCCATCCGGGCCGAGTTTGATGTCCACCGGCCGGAACCAGGGGTCAGAAAACTCGACGGCGTACCCGAGATCGCGGGTCCGAAACGACGAGCCGTCGGGAATCGACTGGCTCATCACGACGTGATTGAGCAGCGGGGCCACGCCGAAGAGTTGTCCCCGGTAAGAGGGCGGGAAGGCATCCGCCTCATTGAAGACGAACGTATGGGTGAACCGCGGGACGTGGCCGTGCCGCATCGCCGGGAAGTAGCCAAAGGCATAGGGGTTTGAGAGCGGGCCGTGCTTGTTGAAACCCTTCTGATAATAACCACCCTGCACGTAATGGAAGCCTCGAGTATCGCCGCCGTTGTGGCCCGAGTAGATCCGCCCCTTCGCGTCGATCTCGACACCAAACGCGTTCCCGCCCCCCTCGGCGAAGACCTCGTAGCGGCGAGTCCCGGGGTGATATCGCCAGATGAGCTGGCCCATCGAGTGGACCGGTTCCTTGCCGTCGTCGAGGCCGGGACGGATCACGTGGCCGGTGACCGTCGACCCCTGCGCGGCATAGAGCCAGCCGTCCGGGCCCCATCGCAGACTGTTGACGACGGAATGCGTGTCCTCCAGCCCGAAGCCGCTCAGGTGGACGACCGGGTCGCCATCGGGGACATCGTCGCGGTTGGCATCAGGGTAGAAGAGGAGATACGGCGGGTTGAGCACCCAGACACCACCGCGTCCGTGGGCCACGGCGGTCGCGATGTTCAGGCCCTCGACGAAGGTCCGGTGCCGGTCGTACGTCCCGTCGCCGTTGGTATCCTCGTGAATGGTGATCCGGTCCTTGCCGCGAAAGTGGTGCGGCGGAGGCGGTGGGATCCTGTCATAGACGGCCCGCCAG
>DAHZZC010000622.1 GCA_027435495.1 Planctomycetales bacterium | reverse complement strand
GCGTCACTCGGCCGAGAGTCGACCTCGATCAGCTCGCCCCCTGAGCGGATCCGAAGCTTCGCAAAGTAGGTATGCTCACGTAGTTCGTTGATGTAGATATCCTGAAGGTCGCCGCCGAGAAGGTCGATCGTGTTCGCCAGGAGGTCATGAGTCAGCGGGCGCTGGGTGGTCACGTTCTTGACCCGGCGCTCGATGCTCGATGCCTCGAAGAAGCCGATCACAATCGGGAACATCCGATCACCATCGACTTCCTTAAGGAAGATGATGTGCGAATCGCTCGTCTCGTTAATGATGATCCGCGTGAGCTCCATCTGGACCGCCACGGCAATCGCACCTCACCTCGTTCGGGCCCCGCTCCGGCAATCGACGTCGGGATCGATCATACTGGCGGGCGGAGGGGGCCGTCCAGTAGGGTCGCTGCTGGTGCGCCTATCGGAGGAGCGCCGAGACGGACTCGTGCTGGGACTCCAGTTCGGCGAGCTTCGCCCGGGCCTGATCGACGACCTCGGCCGGCGCCCGGGCGACGAACGATTCGTTCGCGAGCTTCGCGCGGTGGCCGGCGATCTGTTTTTCCAGGTCGGCGAGGGTCTTTCGGTGCCTGGCCTGCTCGGCCTCTCGATCGATCAAACCGGCCAGAGGCAGGATGATCTCGGCATCGGGAAGGACGGCGACGGCGGACTCGGCCGGTCGATCGACCAGCGACTCGACGACCGTCACCGAGGCCGCTGGCGAGAGTCCGCGCAGGTAGCGCTCGCCCCGTCGGAGCATCTCGGCGACCCGGCCCGAGGCCATGATGATCGGTTCGACTTTCGCCTCCTTTGGAACGTTCCGCTCGGCGCGGAGGTTTCGGATGGCCTTGATCGCCTCGCACCACTGGTCGACCGTTCGTCGGGCGTCCTCGTCGGCGAAGCCCATCGGCTTTGGCCAGGCGGCGATGCAGACGCTGGGCTCGGCTGGCTTCGGCTCGGGGAGACCGCGCGAGGGGGCGAGGCTGGCGAGGCCCTGCCAGACCTGCTCGGTGACGAACGGGACGATCGGGTGCAGGAGCCGGCAGAGCCCATCGAGGACCGCGGCCAGCACCCGCTGCGCGACCGGGCGTGAGGCGGGGTCGCGGAGCCGGTCCTTGGCGAACTCGAGGTACCAGTCGCAGAAGCCGCCCCAGGTGAAGTCGCGAAGGCGCCGGGCGGCCTCGGCGAAGCCGAATTGCTCCATCTCGGCCGTGACGTCGGCGATCGTCCGATCGAGGCCGTCGATGATCCATCGGTCCTCGACCGGGAGCGATTCGAGGTCCACTGGAGCGGGCTCGTAGCCTTCGAGGTTCATCATCGCGAACCGGGCGGCGTTCCAGAATTTGTTGGCGAAGTTCCGACCCTGCTCGAACCGCTCGGAGGTGTTGATGGTCCGGCCGTCGGCCGTTTTGAGCTTCTCTACCGGGATGCGGAGGTCCTGCGTCTCGGTGGCCCCGGTCGCGAGCGTGTAGCGGAGGGCATCGGCGCCGTAGATCTCGATGATGTCCACCGGATCGACGCCGTTACCCGCCGACTTCGACATCCGCTTGCCGTTGCCGTCCTGGATCACCGGATGAATGTAGACGTCGCGGAACGGGACGTCCTGGCAGTTGAACTGCCCGAAGATCACCATCCGGGCGACCCAGAGCGTGATGATGTCGCGGGCCGTCGACAGGACGCTCGTCGGGTAGAACTTCGCGAGTTCAGGCGACTCCTCGGGCCAGCCGAGGGTCGAGTGCGGCCAGAGCGCCGAGCTGAACCAGGTGTCGAGGACGTCGGGGTCCTGTGTCATCGAGTGATCGGGGCCCAGCTCGTCGCCCGCGAGGTCGGCCTCGGCGCAGAGGAGCCAGCCTCCGGATTCACTGGGCCGCCAGGTGACGTCGTCTCGCCCGCTGAAGGCTGCGCGAAGATCGGCCTCGGTCGCGGTGGCGCAATGCCAGATCGGGATGCGGTGGCCCCACCAGAGTTGCCGGCTGATGCACCAGTCTCGCTTCTCGCCGAGCCAGTCGAGGTAGCTCCTGGCGTAGCGGTCGGGGTGGATCTTCACCCGGCCCGAGGTCACCGCGTCCATTGCCTGCTGAGCGAAGCCGGGAGAGCCGTCGGACTCATCGCCCATCCGAACGAACCACTGATCCGAGAGGTACGGCTCGATGGGCGTCTTGCTCCGGTCGGAGTGGTTGAGCCGGACGAGGTAGCTCTCGACCCGCTCCAGCAACCCGGCCGCCTCCAGATCCTTCACCACCCGCTTCCGGACGACGATCCGATCGAGTCCGGCATAGGGGCCGGCGTTCTCGTTGTAGGTGCCGTCGGGGTTAAGCAGGTTGATCATCGGGAGGCTGTTGCGGAGCCCGGCCGCGTAGTCGTTCGGGTCGTGCGCCGGTGTGACCTTCACCACGCCGGTCCCGAACGCCGGATCGACCAGCACGCCATCCCCGACAATCGGAATCCGACGCCCTGTCAGCGGAAGCTCGACCTCCTGGCCGATCAGGTGCCTGTAACGAGGGTCGTCGGGATGGACGGCGACCGCCGTATCGCCGAGCATCGTCTCCGGGCGGGTCGTCGCGACATGCAGGATCTCGCCCGAGGGCGAGCCAGCCACCGGATACCTGATCGTCCAGAGGTGGCCGGGCATCTCCTCATAGTAGATCTCGTCGTCGGCGACGGCCGTTCGAAGCTGGGTGTCCCAGTTGACGAGCCGCTTCCCCCGGAAGATCTTGCCGGCACGGAAGAGGTTGAAGAACGTCCGGCGGACGGCCCGCGAGCAGACCTCGTCGAGCGTGAACCGGGTCCGGTCCCAGTCGCACGAGCATCCCATCATTCGAAGCTGGCCAAGGATGCGGGCCTCGTACTCATCCTTCCAGGCCCAGATTCGGCGGACCAGCTCATCCCGGCCGAGGTCGTGTCGCGTCTTCTTCTCTTCCTCGAACAACCGGCGCTCGACGACAGCCTGGGTCGCGATCCCGGCGTGGTCGGTGCCGGGCATCCAGAGCGTCTCGAAACCCTGCATCCGGCGCCACCGGACCAGGATGTCCTGCAAGGTGTTATTGAGCGCGTGGCCGAGGTGCAGCGCCCCGGTGACGTTCGGCGGCGGGATCACGATGCTGTAAGGCGGTTGGTCGCTCGACGGCTCGGCGCGGAAATACCCGCGCTCCAGCCAGAGGCCGTACCATCGGCGCTGGGCGTCCTGGGGATCGTACTGACGGGGGATCTCGGTGGTGGTCATGATTCCTCAAACTCGGTCGTCGCGGAGGCGAAAGCCATCGACGATCATCAGCCTCGATTCGACGCCCCCCAGCATCCCGCAGAGGGCCGGTCGGCCGCAAGGGTCGTTCGCCCGACGAGGGGCCAGTCCGAACAACCAGCCCAATTGACGCTTCTCCTACGACCCCGACCATTGTGGCTTCGTTCGCGCCATTTCCAGGCGTCGGAGGCCCTCGGTGGCTTCGTTCGCGCGATTTCGACGCCTCGAATGGGTCCTTCCGACTGCCAGAATGGCAGGGTTGGGTTCGTTCGCGCGCCGACGAGGGAGAGATCGGGCTGGCTTCTCGCGCTTCCGATGAGGTGGGCCATCTCGGTTCGCTCTCTCATCAATCCCGCCATACCGAATACGCGACACCATCCCAGGCTATAATTTGCGTTATGAATGGACGAATTGCAAATCCATCTGGTATTTTTTCCTGAGTGCTCCGAATTTTACCGAAGATCGGATCGCGAGGCCGGGGATTGGGAGCCTTTGAAGTCGGAGATTGCGGGATACTTTCGAGGATCCGCGCATTCGTCGAGTCGACCGAAGGGTCGCGCGATCGAACCTGGAGGGGAAGGCGACCTGGTCTGATGAAGGAGGGATCCTGTCGGCGGGATTGGGTGTGTTGTTGCAAGGATGAAGGGATAAGTCGCCTGGGACCGGATTTAGTTCGCCGGGTTCTGATCCGCGCGTCGGCGAGGTTTCGCGAGGCATCCCCACCCGGCAAGAACCACCAGGGCGATCCCGCCCAGGGCCAGGCCGGACGGTTCGGGGATGGAGCTCCCCGTGACGTAGGTATAGGTGATG
>DAHZZC010000621.1 GCA_027435495.1 Planctomycetales bacterium | reverse complement strand
CGGCAGCTTGGTCGTGCCGGTCGGTTTCTTGTGGTGGCGGCGGCGGTGCTGTTGCTGCCGGCCTGGCTGATCGACAGCGGGCTGATCGCGCCCGAGGGGCGGTTGATCTCGGCACCGGCGTTCAGCCGGCTGCTGATCCTGGCGTTTGAGCTGGCTGTCTGGGGAGTGAGCGTTCGACTCTTGACGGGCCGGTCGCCGATGCTGGCGAGCCTGGCGGCGGTTCTGGGGTCTGGGACGGATGAGCCGTCGACGGGCGGGTCCTGGCTGCGCGGGGGGCTGAAGTGGGTCCGTCGACATCGACGTGCCGTGGCGACGCTACCGATCGCCGGAATCGGCGCTGTGATTGTGCTGGATGGCTTCGGGTACAGCTTCTCGGCGCGTCGGTTGGCGATGGCCGGCACCCAGACGGCGACGGTTGTGATGGTTGCCCTGGCGGCGTATCGGGCGATGGCCCGGCTGATTGACGGGCATGTCGGAAGCTGGGCACGGGCGCACCCGCCGCGGCGGCGGTCATGGGCCGCGGCGCTGACCTCGGCGATGAGCCGGCGGGGCCCGTCGCGATCGCCGAGGGGGGCCGGTTTGCCGGCGCCCGCGCCCGAGTCCGGATCGAACGCCGACGATCCCGCCGCGACCGTGCCTCGGCCGGAGGACCTGGCCGCCGGGCTCCGGCGACTGGTCGGAAGTGGTGTGGCCTTGCTGGGCTTCCTGGCGGTCGCCTGGCTCTGGGAACTCGATCTCGCCTTTCTCCGGTTCCTGCTCAATCAGCCGCTCTGGTCGGTGGATGAGCAGACGCTGGTGACGGTCGGCGACCTGATCCAGGCGTCGGTTATCGTGGTCGCCGGCGTGCTGGCCTGGCGGTACATGGGGACCATCTTTGCCTTGACGTTGTTCCACCGGATGCCTGATGACCCGGGTGTCCGGTTCGCGGTGGTGATGCTCTGCCGGTACGCGGTGCTGGTCGTTGCCTCGATCGCCGCTCTGGGCGCGATCCGGCTGGACATGGCCCGGATCGGCGTTGTCCTGGCGGCGCTGGGCGTCGGGCTTGGATTTGGGTTGCAGGAGATCGTCTCGAACTTCGTCTGCGGGATCATCCTGCTGCTCGAACGGCCGATCCGGATCGGCGACGTGGTGACGGTGGCAGAGACCACCGGGCGAGTCGACCGGATTCACATTCGCGCGACCACGATCGTCAACGCCGAGAATCAGAGCATGATCGTGCCGAACCGCGAGTTCATCACGGGGAAGCTGGTGAACTGGACCCACAATGACAAGATTCTGCGGGTAACGGTCCGGCTCATGGTGGAATATGGGACGGATCCGGACCGGGCGGCGGAACTTCTCATTTCCACGGCACGCCGCGACCCGGACGTGGTGATCAACCCGGCGCCTTCGGCGATGATGGAAGGCTTCGGCGAGTCGGGGCTGACCTTTGTTTTGCATGCCTTTGTACCCGACCCGGCGCTGATTGGACCGGTGAGGCACCGGCTCTGCGTTGAGATCCAGCGGCGGTTGGACGAGGCCGGGATTCGGATTCCGGTGCCGATCCGCGAGGTCCGGCTGTTGGGGGCCGCCGCGGCTTCGTCGGTCCCTGAGGATCACCCGGTTCGCCGCGACGCCGCGGCGACCCTGCCGGCGGGGCCGCACGCGCGTGGGGTTGTCGGGCGGGTCGAGGAGCGGGCCTGATCGCCTCGATCTCGGCAGAATTCGCCGCGAGGATCCGGCGGATTCGTCATCGCGATGCGCGCTGCCTGGGCGACCCGCGCGGGGCGTTGGGATTGGCCTGTAATAGGTTGATCCTCGCCCGGCTTTCCATCCGATGGATTAGGTGCCGGTGGACGGGCGGGTGAGACGGTTGAGAGGTCTCCCCAGGATGTCCCAAACCGGGCCCGCCGTCGCTTGAGGAGAAGCGTGGGGAGCCCCGAGGTGGGCGACGGGATTGCAGAGGACCGCGAGGAGGAGGGATTGGATATGGCGACCGCTCGGCTGCGTGTCTTCCCGAACGACGAGGATGAAACGGAGAACGGACAGGTCCCCGCCATCCCGATCAAGCTGAGCGACCTCTATCCGCTGCTGGCCCAGGCTTATCGCGACAATTATGTCTGGCTCCGCGACTTCGAGGACGACGAACTTCTGGTCGGTAGCGACCTGTACGAAGTGGTTCGGGCGTTCGCCAACTGCCGGCCATCGGCCTGATTGGGTCGGGCGGACCGGTCTTGCCGAGCGATCGGCGAGGGTCTAACCTAGGAGTCCAGCGGGCCGGCGCGGCGGGCGATGTCCCCCGACGGAGTTGGCCCAGCCCGGTGGGCCTACTCCATGGTCGTTCACCAATCCGGCCCGGCCGATGAGGCCTTCACGATCGAGCGGCGGGGCGACCTCACGGTCATTACGGGCACCGAGGAGCTTGAGAACGTCGAGTACGGGCTGGAGGAGGCCGTTTCGAAGCTGATCCTCAAGCCGCTCGAATCCGAGGTTGAGCCTCAGGTCGTTTTCGACCTCAGCCAGGTCAAGTTCTTTGGCTCGAACTTCCTCGCCCTGCTGATCCGATGCTGGAAGCTGGTCCTCGCCCGGGGTGGGACGATGGCCCTTTCGGGGCTGGATGCGCGATCGCGTGAGCTACTCCGGGTCACGTCGCTGGACATCGTCTGGCCGATCTACGATTCGAAAAGGGAAGCGATCGAGGCCCTGCTACTGGATTGAACCGGACGGGCCGGTGTGGGTCCGAAGGGGTGCGGTCGCGGGGGTTCGTGTCCGCCCGCCGTTGACAGGCTCGGCGGCGAGTCTGATGATGGATCGTCAGCAGGAGTCGGGATCGGGGACTCTTGTGTCCGAGCGCGCCGAGGACGTCGTTCCCGGCCGCGGCCGGATCCCGTCCTGCCGGAGCGGAGCCGCCATGGGCATTTACGACCGTGAATACCTCCGAGACGAGTCCTCGGGCTCCGGCCTCTTCGGCGGGATCTCGCCGGTCACCAAGTCGCTGATCGCGATCCACGTGATCGCCTTTCTACTGCTGCAACTTCTCTTGCACGATCAGGGGCGGACCGCTTCCCGATGGCTGGCCGCCTCGCCCGACTGGACCCTCGGCCATCACCGATATTTCCAGCTCCTGACGGCCTCGTTCGTCAGTACTCAGCCGATCGCCTTGCTGTTCGACATGATCTTCTTCTGGTTCATGGGCCGGGAGATGGAGGCGAGGTACGGCTCGCCCGAGTTCCTGTTGTTCTACCTGGGCGCCGCCGTTCTGACGACGGCCGCGGGACTGCTGGTCGCCGCCTCGGTCGGGCCCGCCCTGGCGATGCTTCCCATCGCCGGCCCCTGGGGCGCCATCCTCGCGGTGATGACGCTGTACACGCTGTATTATCCCCGTCAGGAAATTCTGTTCTTCTTCATCATCCCGATGCCGATGTGGGTGCTGCTCACCATTTTCATGGTGCTGCCGTTTCTGGGCTTCTTTGGGGGTAACTCGCCCGGAATCGACCTCGCGATCGTTCTCGCTGGCGCGGGTTACGCGTATGCGTACAAGCAGGTTGACTGGCGGTGGACACAACTGATCCCGGCTCGTCGGTTTCGGCCCCGGCTTCGGATCTTCACGGGCTCGTCCGCAAAGGAAGGGGCGCGTGCGAAGGGATGGAGCCCGTCCCGGCCTTCGACGGCCGCCGGTGGTGGGCGAGCGCCT
>DAHZZC010000620.1 GCA_027435495.1 Planctomycetales bacterium | reverse complement strand
CTTGCCGCCGGCCTTCGCGAGCTTTTCGGCGGCCGAGGCGCTGAACTTGGTGGCGTGGACCTCCAGGGCCTTGGTGGGGGTGCCGTCGCCGAGGATCTTGATCCCGTCGAATTCCTGACCCTTGACCAGCCCGTGAGCCCTCAGAGCGGCCTCGTCGACCAGAGCGCCGGCATCGAACCGTTCTTCGAGGTCTTCGAGATTGACGATCACGTAATGCTTCTTGAAGCGGCCGTTGAAGAAACCGCGCTTCGGGACGCGACGAGCCAGAGGCATCTGGCCGCCCTCGGAGAGCGGGTTCTGCTTGAACCCTTGCCGGGACGAGTGGCCCTTATGTCCCTTGGAGGCGGTTTTGCCGTGGCCCGAACCGGTACCCCGGCCGACGCGCTTCCGCTTCTTGCGGCGATGAATCCCCTGATGGACGTCGTACAATTGCATTAGATCGCCACTCCCCGAAGGCGAGCGATTTCGTCCTTCGTCCGAAGCTGCGTCAGGGCGTCGATGGTCGCCTTGACCAGATTGAGCTTGTTATTGGAGCCGAAGCTCTTGGTCAGGATATCGCGGACGCCGGCCGACTCGACGACGGCGCGAACAGCCCCGCCGGCGATGACGCCTGTGCCGGGCGCCGCGGGCATCAGAATGACCCGGGCTGCGCCGAACCGACCGATGACCGTATGCGGGATGGTGCTCCCCTTGAGGTTCACCCGCTTCATTTGCTTGTGGGCGTCCTTGACGCCTTTTTCGACCGCTGGGGGGACCTCGTTGGCCTTGCCGTAGCCCCAGGCGACCTGTCCTCGGCCATTGCCGACGACCACAAGTGCGTTGAAGCTAAAGCGCCGGCCACCCTTGACGACCGCGGCGCATCGGCGGATCGAGACCACGCTTTCGGTCCAATCCCCGCGGTCGCGATCGCGGTCACGTGCGTCGCTGGACACGGACGAATTCCTCCATTACGACAGTCGAATACGGGATGATGGCTCGCATGGGCCCCGCGGGGGGCCTAGAACTGAAGCCCGGCGTCGCGAGCGGCCTGGGCCAGCGCGGCGACTCGGCCATGATACTTGTAGCTTCGGCGGTCGAAGCAAACCTTGTCAATACCCGCCTGCTTGGCCCGCTCGGCAACGATCCGCCCGACGATCTCGGCGGCGGCCTTGTTGCCGCCGTATTTCACCTGAGACCGGATCTCCGGTTCCATGGTGCTGGCGGCGACGAGGGTCGTCCCGGTATGGTCGTTGATCATCTGGGCGTAGATGTGTTTCGAGCTGCGGAAGACGGCGAGCCGGGGACGCTCGGGAGTCCCCGACATCCGGTTGCGGACGTGCCGCTGGCGACGGAGCCGGCGATTCTGCACGGACCGATGATGATTCGCGGTGTTCACGGGACGATCCCTTACCTCTCTCGGACGGTCCAGACGACCTTACTTCGACCCGAACGCCTTGCCGGCCTTGCGGCGGACGACCTCGCCCTCATAGCGGATGCCCTTGCCCTTGTACGGTTCGGGCCGGCGGACATCGCGAACAACGGCGGCAAACTGGCCGACGGCCTGTTTGTCCGGGCCGGTGATGACGACATGGGTGGCGTCCGGCACTGTCACGCTCACGCCCGACGGTGCCTCCAGAACGATCTGGTTGGCGTAACCGACCTGCAGGGCCACGGTGTTGGCCTTCTTCAACTGTGCCTGGTAACCAACGCCGACGATTTCCAGTCGCTTCGTGTAGCCGTTGGTCACGCCCTCGACCATGTTGGCGACGAGGCTGCGAGTGAGGCCGTGGAGGGCCCGGTTCTCGCGTTCGTCGTTGGCGCGGGTGACGGTGATCTCGCGGCTCCCCTGATCGAAGGAGACGCCGATCTCCGGGCGGTGAGAATAGCTGAGTTTCCCCTTGGGACCCTCGATCTCGATCATCGAATCGGCGATCGAGACCTTGACCGACGGTGGCACGGGGATGGGCTTACGTCCGATCCTCGACATGATGACTGGCTCTCCGCTAATCAAAATCCTGGGCGATGCGGCCCGAAACGGCCGGCAGGGATCGGACGTCAATGAATCAGGGCCAGGACCTCGCCACCGACCTTCTCGGCTCGGGCGCGGCGGTCGCTGATGACACCGCGGGGCGTACTGAGAATTTGAATTCCCATGCCGCCGAGGATGGGTTTGAGGTCTCGATAGCCCTTGTAGACGCGTCGGCCGGGCTTGCTCACCCGATCGATCCGGGTGATCAGCCGCTCGCCGTTCGGGCCATACTTCATGTGCAGCCGGAGCGTCCGCGCCGGCTCGGTCGCGATCTCCTCGTAGTCCCAGATATAACCCTCGTCCTTGAGGACCTGTGCAATGCCCCGCCTCATGTTTGAGGCGGGCATGTCGAGGACCGTCCGTTCGATACGGACGGCGTTGCGAATCCGGGTCAACATGTCGGCGATCGGGTCGGTCATCATGGCGAACGGGCCTTCATCAGCCGCCGCGGGTAACGCCGGGGCCGGTCACTCTCCCGGACGAATCGGGTCCGGGGGGCGCCAGCGTCGGTGCGGCGGGTCTGCGCTGTGCGAGTCGGGGACGATCCGGGGTTATCGGGCGGGCCACAGGGCCCGGCCGCCTGCCTTCATCGTGGTCGCCGCGACGGACTATCGCGGCCGGAACGCGTCTCCGGTCTTCCGACCGGACGGCGAGGCCGGCGAGGTTGGTTACCAGCTCGCCTTCTTCACGCCGGGAATCAGGCCGCGGCTGGCCAGGTTCCGGAAGCAGATCCGACAGATACCGAACTTCCGGTAATAGGCCCGGGGACGCCCGCAGAGGCGGCATCGGTTCCGATGCTGCACCGCGAATTTCCGGGGCGTCTCCGACTTGATCTTCTGCGCCTTGGTCGACATTCGTCTCGCGCCTCGTTTGCGTGCGTGGGGTCGATTCGCTCGATCACGAAGCCTTCGCCGCCCCGGAGCCGCCCGGCCGGCGGAACGGCAGTCCGAAGGCGAGGAGGAGTTCACGGGCCTGGTCGTCGTTAACGGCGGAGGTCACGATCGTGATGTCCATGCCGTGGGTATGTTGAATCCGGTCCGCGTCGATCTCGGGGAACACGACCTGCTCGGCGAGACCCAGGCTATAATTGCCATGCCCGTCGAAGCTGTTCGGATTGAGCCCGCGAAAGTCGCGAATACGCGGAAGGGCGACGGAGATCAGCCGGTCGAGAAACTCATACATCCGGCGCCCTCGGAGGGTCACCTTGCATCCGATGTCGTTCCCCTCGCGGAGACGGAATCCGGAGACCGAAGTCCGGGCCTTGGTCACCAGCGGCTTCTGTCCGGTGATCTTGGCGAGGTTGTCCACGGCCGAATCCAGGAGCGTCTTGTCCTGAGTCGCCCGCCCGACGCCCATGTTCACGACGATCTTGATCAGCCTGGGGATCGCCATCGGATTCTCGTGCTGGAACTTCGCCGCGATGTTCCTCGAGATCTCGTTCTTGTAAAGGTCCTGCAGACGAGCCATGCCCATCGTCCTTCCGCATCCCCGCGGGAATCCGGCCCTTCGCCGGCCTCGCGGGCTTCGCCTTCGATCCCGATCAGGGCCTATCCCGGCCCCGTAGATTGACTCTTACGACTCAGGAGGTACTCGCCGACTTCGCACGGGCCGGTTTGGCCGGGCCCAGGTTGCCGAGCGACGACCCGCACGATTTGCAATACCGCTGCTTCTGCCCCTCATCAGTGTAGCGATGTCCGATCCGAACGCCGCGGGTACACTTCGGGCAGTAAAGCATCACGTTCGAGACGTCGATCGGCATCTCCTTGGAGAGCCGTCCGCCCTGGGGATTTTTCTGGGTCGGCCGCATGTGCTTGAAGACCCGGTTGATCCCCTCGACCACCACCTTGTTTCTCTCGGGGATCACCCGAACGACCTTGGCGATCCGACGGTCGTCCGCGGACCCCTTGTCGTCGCCGGCGATCACCTCGACCTGGTCATCTTTTCGAATATGCATGGCTCGTCAACTCGCTCCCGGTTCGGCACGCGGTCCGATCAGACGACCTCGGCCGCCAGGCTGATGATCTTCATGAACTGGCGGTCTCGCAACTCGCGGGCGATCGCCCCGAAAATACGGGTTCCGCGGGGGTTCTTCTCGTTGTCAATGAGGACGACAGCGTTCCGGTCAAACTTGACGTAGGAGCCGTCGGTCCGTCGGGTCTGGTTGCGGGTGCGGACGATCACGCAACGAACAACGTCGCCCGCCTTGACGTCGCCGCCTGCCGAGGCTTTCTTGACGCTGGCGATGATGGTGTCGCCGAGCCCGGCCACGCGCCGCTTGTACCGCGAGGCGCTCCCGCCGAGCACCTTGATGCACATCACTTCCTTGGCGCCCGTGTTGTCGGCCACGTCGAGCCGCGTCTGCATCTGGATCATGGGACGAGGATCCTCGCTGCGGGGCGGTCACCGCCGATGGTTGGCGGTCCGGTCCCCCTGCCTACTTACTCGACTCGACCGAGCGATCGGTCAACTCTTCGGGCGATCGGCCTCGCTTTCGCCACCGAGGGCCTGCTGGGCCCCGGGGCGAACGATCCGGACGATTCGCCACCGCTTGAGCTTGGAGAGCGGGCGGGTCTCCATGATCTCGACCAGGTCGCCCACATGCGAGCTGTTCAGCTCGTCGTGAGCGTGGCAAATGGTCCGCCGCTTCATCATCTTGCCGTATTTCGGATGCGGTACGAGACGCTCGACAACGACCCGCCGCGTCTTGTTCATCTTGTCGGACGCCACCATCCCGATCTCCGTCTTGCGACGGCCTCGGATCATTGACGTCGTCTGACTCTGCGCTGCACTTGCTTGGCTCATCGGATACTGGTTCCCTCGTCGGGCGGATGACGATTCATCGCGAGGGAGCCAGCGCCGGGGCCACCCCGGCCAGCTCCCGCTCGCGGCCCAGGGCACGCTCGCGGAGGATCGTCTTGATGCGGGCGATCTCGCGCTTCGCCCGGACGATCTCGCTCGGGGCCTCCAGCCGCTCGGTCTCGCTCTGGAGCCGGAGCCGGAACAGGTTGTTCTGCACCTCGCGCAGGGTCAGCTCGAGCTGTTCGTCGGTCTGCTCGCGGAGTTCGGCCGGCTTGCTCATGATCAGGGTTTCCTTCTCGACAACTCTCTCAGCGGAGCTCGCCGCCGAGGGCTCAGATCAGATCGTCGGCCGACGGGCGACGAACCGACAGGTAACGGGCATCTTGTGTGCGACCCGGGCGAAAACCGTTCGGGCCGCCTCCTCGGAGAGCCCGCTCACCTCGTACAGGATGGTTCCGGGCTTCACCACCGCGGCCCAGAACTCCACTTCACCTTTTCCCTTACCCATTCGAGTCTCGGCCGGAATCGCCGTGACGCTCTTGTGCGGGAAAATGCGGATGTAGAGTTTGCCGCCTCCCTTGACCGCCTGGCTGGCGACGATTCGACCGGCCTCGATTGTCTGGGCACTGATACGCCCCGACTCCAGGCACTGAATGCCGAACTCGCCGAAGGCGACGTAGTTGCCGCGGGTCGCATTACCTCTTACGCGGCCTTTTTGGCTTTTTCGGTACTTGACCCGCTTGGGCATCAGAGCCATCGCCGGCCTCCATCTTCAAATAGTCGCCCTGGTTGACCCATACCTTGATTCCGATGTGGCCCTGCGCCGTCTTGGCCTCGGAGAAGCCATAGTCGACCTTGGCCCGGAGTGTGGAGAGCGGCACCGAGCCCGCCGCCGCCGCCTCCGTCCTTGACATCTCAGCCCCGCCGAGCCGGCCCGAGAGCTGGATCTTGACCCCCTTGGCGCCGCCGTCCATCGTCTGCTCGATCGCCCGCTTCATCGTTCGACGGAAGCTGGAGCGCTTTTGCAACTGCTCGGCGATGTCCTCGCTGATGAGCTGCGCGTCGATTTCCGGCCGAGCCACCTCAACGATCTTGATTTCGATTCGGCGGCCGGTCATGGTCTGAAGCTCCTCCTGAAGCTTCTCGACCTCAGCCCCCTTCCGGCCGATGATCACGCCCGGCCGGGCCGTGAACAGCAGAACGGTGACCGCATCGCGGGTCCGCTCGATCTCAATCTTCGGGATCCCGGCGAATCCGTACCGCTTCTTGACGAAGGCCCGGATCTTGAAGTCCTCGACCAGGAGGTCGCTGAACTCGGTTGTTCGGCGGTGGCCGTCTGTGTACTCGTGCTTGGACGCGTACCATCGGCTCCGCCAGTCTTCCATCACACCCACGCGGAAACCGGTCGGACGGATCTTCTGCCCCATGATTCAATCTTTCCCCGGTCCTGCCGTGATTCTGTCCATTTGTCCTCGCCTCGATCTCCTTGACACGTCACGAACTCGAAGGACCTTCGGACCCAATCCAGTTGGCCGGGTCGGAGAGGCCGATCGCGATGTGGCACGACCGGCGGCGGATCAGGTACGCCATCCCTCGGGCCCGGGGCATCAGTCGCTTGAACATCGGCCCGCCGTCACCGTGGGCGTCGACCACGATCAGCTCGCCGACGTTGCGGATCCCCTTGTCCTCGGCGTTGGCCATGGCGCTTTTGAGAACCTGCTCGATCAGCCGGGCGCCTCGGTGCGGCATGTACTTGAGCATGTCGAGTGCGTCGTCGGCGTAATGGCCGCGGATCAGGTCCAGTAGCGGGCGGACCTTCCGCACCGAGATCCGGGCGAAACGGTGCGTCGCGCGATAATCGGGGGTCATCAGCATCGCCGGTATCCCTCCAGGAATCGGGTCCCGGAACGGTCCGCGACCGCCGGC
>DAHZZC010000619.1 GCA_027435495.1 Planctomycetales bacterium | reverse complement strand
CCGTCACTGGCCCGGGCGAAGAAGGCGAAGGGGTCATGGCCGCTGACATCATCGCCGGGCTGGAGGCTCGGCCAGAACTTCGGGTTGTGCAGGAGCTGGTTGTTGCTCGTGCCGAGGCTCTGTAGCTCAGGCCACTTGTTGAGCTGCCCCTTGATGAAGCCGTTCGCCTGGAGTGCCTCGGGGATGCCGTCGTTGTTCAGGTCGGCGAGCCGACAGTCCCACGACCAGCCGCTGCGCGCCAGGCCCAGTTCCTCGCTGGCCTGGCGGAACGGGGCGATCCCGTCCTTCATGCGCCCGGTCTGGCCGGTGTTCAGCCACAGAAAATGGGTTTCTGTCAGTGCCCAACTGGACGTGAGGTTGCTCACGTAGATATCCAGAAGCCCATCGCCGCTGATGTCGCCGAAATCCACGCCCATGCCTTTGAAAGAATCTTCGTTGATCACGCACGAGGCTGGCGTGTTCATCGTGCGCTCTCCGCGCAGGGCCGCGAACTGGAAGCGCTCGCGGGTCGAGCGATTGTGCAGCAGGCGGTCCGGGCCGAAGTCGTTGGAGACGTAGATTTCCGGCAGCAGGTCGCCGTCGAGGTCGGCAGGGCCGATGGCAAAGGTCCAGCCGTGAGTCAGTTCTTCGGCGACCGCATCGTCCTGCGGGTGGAATCGGACCGTCGGGTGCCGGCCCGAGGTCGCGCCCGCAAACCGGAAGAATCGGAGACCACCGCCGTTGCCCGACCTCGCCAGCGAGTCATGAAGGCTCTGGAACCCCTCCGCCTTCTCGTCGAGCATTCGGGAGCCGTCGGGGAAGTAATTGCCCACGATCAGGTCGAGGTGCCCATTGCCGTCGATATCGACCGCGGCGGCCGTCGACGAGTACCAGCGGTCGCCCCCCGGAATCAGTTCCTGCGCCTCGAATTCGGCGGCCGATGGGGATGTCTTTGAGTCGGCCGGCGTCCTGCGGAGATAGACGATCGGGCTCCGGCCCCAGTGGACGATGAGCACGTCCAGCAGACTGTCCTCATTCAGATCAGCGATCAGGGGGCCCTCGGGGCACATCGTCGCGGGGTCCCAGTTGGGAAACGACGATCCGGGGTCAAGTGCGAATGTTTCGTAACGCTCCCCAGTGCCCGGCACCGGACCGCAAATGACCTGGTCGGTGCGGGGGTCGATCCAGACGACGTCGTTCTGAAGCCCGTCGCCGTCCAGGTCGCCGAGCGCCACACTGGCCCCGAGCGTGGACAGGTAGGCTCGGATGTGCTGCATGCTGGGGTGGACCTTGCGGACATTCTTGTACGGCGGGTGGTTGGCCACTTCGGGCAGTGGGGTCCGGCTGAACCGGAAGTTGTTAACGACCTTCTCTGACTCGGCCCTGGTGAGCGCCGGCTCGCGCGTCATGAAGTACAGGACGATGACAATGACCGCAGACACAAAGAATGTGGCTCGGCGCCGGAACGATCCGGGTGGTCGGTTCATGGTACATGTTCCTCTGTCGATACCGAATGGATCTTCGCCCGGTTCTTCTCGATCGATTCCCGGTTGACTACCCTTCCTCGTCCGGCGTCCAGTCGGGCCCGTCGTAGGCGAGCCGCTCATCGAGGCTGACGCCGAACCCGTAGGGGTCATCGAGATCCTTCAGGATCGTGCAGATCATCCGCAGGGACTCCTCATGCCCGGACGATTCTCTCGCCAGGAAAGCCAGGCGGGACTCCACGTCGCTCGCCCGCCGCTTCATTCGGTCGATCGAACGGTCGAGGTGGACGAGCCGGCCCTCCGCCTCCGACAGGCGGGATGCCAGGAAGAGCACAGCGGTCTTCAGGTCGACGTGGCCGCTCTCCAGGGCGGCGAGGAGATCCATGGCCGGGCTTTTCTCCCGTGTGTCGCGGCGATCCGAGTCCATAGTAAGATTTCTCGCTATATGTATTGATGCGTGGGTCCTCGATTACT
>DAHZZC010000618.1 GCA_027435495.1 Planctomycetales bacterium | reverse complement strand
CGCGTTTGCCGCCTCGGGCGACCCGAACCAGCCGGGATTCCGGGTCAAGAACCTGACTCCCCCCGATCGATTGACCCTGGCCCGACTGCTCCGCCGTCGAGAGATGGTCAAATCGCTCGATGAGTTCGCCCGCGACGTCCCGCCGACCCCGCTGACCACCAGCCGCGACCAGTTCTCCGAGCGGGCTTACGCGCTGATGACCTCCAACGACGCCCAGAACGCGTTCCGGATCGACGAGGAAAAGGACGCCGTCCGCGAGAAGTTCGGCCGGACCACGCTCGGCCAGTCGTGCCTGCTGGCTCGCCGGCTCGTTGAGGCGGGCGTCTCATTCGTCACCATCAACGACCGGGGCAACGGCCCCCTCGGCTGGGACACCCACGCGCAGAACTTCAACACCATCAAAAATACGCTCGCACCTCCCCTGGACAGGGGAGTCTCCGCGCTGCTGGAGGACCTCGGCGAGAGCGGGTTGCTCGACGATACCCTCGTGGTGATGATGGGCGAATTCGGTCGGACGCCGAAGATCAACGGAAACGCCGGCCGAGACCACCACGGCCGGGCCAACAGCGTCCTGCTCTTCGGAGCCGGAGTCCCGGGCGGTCTGGTCATCGGCCGGACCGACGCAACCGGAGACGCCCCCGCCGAGCGGCCCGTCACCCCTGCCGACCTGGCCTGGGTCCTTTATCACAGGCTGGGGATCGATCCCGAGACCACCCGGTTCGAATCGCCCGACGGCCGACCCATCCGCCTGGTCGACACCGCCACTCCACCGACCGAACTGATCTGATGTGATTCGATCTGATCCCGTCCGGACCTTCACTCCGGTCTGCCGTTTCCAGGTGTGATGGCCAGCCCTCTTCGTCGGAGACTGGCCCTTTCGTGCCGGTCAATCACGGCCTGAATTCGCCGGTCAATAAGAGCCGGACGAGATCACCTCGCCATGGGCCCGAGTCCCGAGCGCCCACCAGATGTTCGGCGAGATCGTATTCTTGATGAAGTGGACGCTGCCGTCCGCCATCAGGGCGTTCACACCGCCAGGATGCTGGCTGGAGGCATTGGCGAAGGTGGACTGATCGGGCCAGCCGCCGCCGGACACCCGGCAGGCACCCCAGGGATACAACTGCGAGTTCGGGGTCACGACCGTATTGAACAGCGTGACGCCGTTGGCGCCAACCTCCCAGAAAACGCCCCAGCCACCGGTGATTCCCGAGCCGCTCTCCCAGGACATCGTGCACGCGTTCAGGGCCGGCACAATAAGGGTTGTGTACACCGCCGAGGCATCCAGGACTTGCCCCGTGCTCGCGACGCCCAGGACCGAGTTCCCCCGGTATCCGACCGTCGCGCTGTTTCCAGACCCCACGAGGGCCTCGCTGGCGATCCGGTCGGACGGGCTCAGGGCGGAGTCGGGCCAGGCTGGTCCGTCCGTTCCCCTGAACGTGCAACGACCTGGATTTGAGGCGGGTGGGCGTCTTCAGGCCCTCTTTCCGCCAGTGGTCTCTTGATTCCGAACCGTTTTCTGGTAACTCTGGGTTGGATGCTGGACCAACGGCTCGGACGATTCTTCGCGGGATTTTGTTAATCGTTCCGAGAAGCTTGCGTGCGGGACCGGCCCCGACTCTGGTAGGATGGTCCCAGTCCCTACGTTTTTTGGTCCCGCCAGGAGCTTAACCGCGATGTCGCAAGGTCCTCGCCGTCATCTCCGCCTCGAAAGTGTTGACGGAGTGACCGTCGTGAGTTTCGTTGAATCCAAGATCGTCACCGAGGAGAACATCCAGGAGGTGGGCGATCAGCTTTACAGCCTCGTCGAGGACGAAGGGCACAAGACCCTGCTGTTGAACTTCGGCAACGTCCAGTATCTCTCGAGCGCTGCCCTCGGCAAGCTGATCAACCTCAAGAAGAAGGTGGCCGCAGTCAAGGGGAAGCTAAAACTCTGCTGCATCCATCCCGATCTCCTCGAAGTCTTCCGGATCACCCGGCTCGACCAGGTCTTCGAGATCTACGCGGACGAGCAGGCCGCCCTCGACAAGTACTGATCGTCTGGCCCCTTCGGATCGCCGCCCCCGATCGCGTTCAGGTTCTGCGCTGATCGGGGCGAGGTTCGCGTTCGGAATCTGGAACGTGAGGGGCTGTCCCACCGGAACAGTCACGCCGCGATTCATCGGGGGGGATCCTTCCCGCTGGAAGCCCTGTCACTTGCTCCATGCCCGACCCCTCCCTCACACCGATGATGCAGCAGTATCGCGAGCTCAAGGCCCGCGATCCCGATGCGCTTCTGCTCTTCCGGATGGGCGATTTCTATGAAATGTTCGGTGAGGACGCCGAGCGTGCCGCGCCCCTGCTCGGTCTCGCCCTGACCACTCGCGACAAGGACAGGGGAGCCGACGCCGTTCCAATGGCCGGCTTTCCCCATCCTGCCCTCGATTCTTACCTGGCCAAGATCGTCCAGGCCGGCCTGCGGGCCGCGGTCTGCGAGCAGGTAGAAGATGCCCGGTTCGCGAAGGGTCTCGTCAAGCGCGAGGTCGTCCGCGTCGTGACACCCGGCACCTTAACCGACGAGGAATTGCTCGATCCCCGATCGGCAAACTACCTCGCCGCGGTGGTCGAGGCGGGGAGCAAGGTCGGGCTCGCCTGGGTCGAGCTCTCGACCGGACGGTTCTCGCTGACCGGTCTGTTGCGCAACGAATTGATCGATGAGATCGCCCGGCTCAATCCCGCCGAGGTCTTGATTTCCGAACTGAGCGCCGAGGCCCCCTGGGTGAAGCTCCTGCGCGGCCAGCCCGTCGGCGCGGTCACCATCCGCCCGTCCTGGGATTTCCAGCCCGAACAGGCGCGACAGTGCCTCTACGACCAGTTCAGAACGACCACGCTGGCCGGCTTCGGCATCGACGATCGGACTCTCGAAGTCCTGGCCGCCGGCGCCCTGATGGCCTACCTTCGCGAGACGCAGAAGACCGCCCTGCCCCACATCACGCGGCTCGTCCCGTACCGCCGCGCTGAGACCATGGGCCTCGACGAAATGACACGCCGGAGCCTCGAACTGACGCGGACTCTCCGCGAGGGGAAACGTGAAGGCTCGCTCCTGAGCGTGATCGACCGGACCGTCACGCCGATGGGTTCTCGGCTGCTCTCCGAATGGATGACCAGCCCGCTCACCTCCCCCGAGTCAATCTCCGAGCGGCTCGATGCGGTCGCCGAACTGCACGACCAGTCCACCCTCCGTGCTGACCTGCGCGCCATGCTCGCCGAGTCATTCGACCTGGAGCGGTTGGCGGCCCGGGTCGCCACCGGCCGCGCCACTCCCCGAGACCTCGTCGCCCTGGCCCGAACGCTGGCCCTCCTGCCGAGAATCAAGGCGAGGCTCACCGCCCGCGTCTCGAAGCGGCTCAATCAACTGGAAGCGGCCATCGAGCTGTGCCCTGAGATCCGGGCCGAGATCGAGGCCGCGCTTGTGGACAATCCCCCGCTGAGTCTCAAGGAAGGCGGCCTGATCCGCGACGGCTACCATCCCGAGCTCGACGAGCTTCGGGCCGCGGCGACCGGCGGCAAGACCTGGATGGCGAGGTTCCAGGCGGAGCAGATCCGCCAGACCGGAATCCCCAGCCTGAAGGTCGGCTACAACAAGGTCTTCGGCTACTACATCGAGATCACCCACGCCCAGGCCCAGGCGCGGGGCGCAAACATCCCGGCCAACTACATCCGCAAGCAAACCGTCAAGAACGCCGAACGCTACATCACACCCGAATTAAAAGAATACGAGGACAGGGTCACCCGAGCCGAGGAGCGGGCCTTCGAGTTGGAATACGAGATCTATTCGACCCTCCGCGATCGCGTCTCGGCCGAGGCTCCCCGGCTGATCCAGGCCGGCGGCGTGATGGCCCAGCTT
>DAHZZC010000617.1 GCA_027435495.1 Planctomycetales bacterium | reverse complement strand
CCGACTGGCCCGCCCCCGGCATCCCGGTCGAGGCTGGCGGCATGCTGTCCGGGGTCGCACCTGGGACGGGACCGCCGATCCCCGGCGAGGGCATCCCTGGAATCCCGCCGGCCATCCCCGAGTTGCTGAGTGTCTGATTCGCCGCGCCATAGGGATTCAGGGCGCTCATGCCGCGCGGCTCGGAGTTGAACCCGGCCGCGGACGGGTCGCCGGTCGTCGAGTACCGCGGTCCGGGCGGAACCTCGCTCCGGGGCGTCCGGCAGCCGAGACCGCCCGCCACCATCGTCAGTGCCAGCATCCCGCCGGCCAGCACGCGAATGTGTCGTTCCATCGACATGATTCGGATCTCCTCGTTCCCCAGGCCCGTCTCCTCTCTTTGAACAAATATCCGTTTCGACGGCCGGTTACCGGCCGCCGTCGATCCGCGCGGAAGACGATTGTTCGACTCTGCCAGACTTCCCGATCCGATCGAGGTGAAGTCGCGGGGATGCGAGATGGGAACTGGCCTCCAGGCGGGCTTCAGACCCTCCCGAGGCGGTCGGATCATACCGAATGCGGATGGCCGGTCAAGGCGTTCTGACTCCAGGTTCCTGGCCATCGGGTCGTGGATCGCTTGTGGAGACCCGATTTCCAGGAACCTGAAGTCAGCAACCCATCCGGATCAGGAAGCAAACCGCTGCCCGATCTCCTCCCAGTTCAGCGTATTCCACCAGGCGTTGATGTAGTCGGGGCGGCGGTTCTGGTAGTGGAGGTAGTAGGCGTGCTCCCAGACGTCCAGACCCATGATGGGCTTGAGGCCCTCCATGATCGGATTATCCTGATTGGGCATCGAGGTGACGGCAAGCTTGCCGTCCTTGCCGACGACGAGCCAGGCCCATCCGGAGCCAAACCGGGTGGTCGCCGCCTTGTTAAAGGCTTCCTTGAACGCGGCGAAGCCGCCAAGGTCGGTCTCGATGGCCTTCGCCAGCGCCCCGGTGGGCTCGCCGCCGCCGCCCGGCTTCATGATCTTCCAGAACATCGAGTGGTTGGCGTGACCGCCGCCATTGTTGCGGACGGCCGTCCGAATCGACTCCGGCAGCGCGTCCAGGTTCGCCAGCAGCTCCTCAAGCGTCTTGCCCTGGTGGTTCGGATGATCCTTCAAGGCGTTGTTGAGATTGGTGACATAGGCCTGATGATGCTTCGTATGATGGATTTCCATCGTCCTCGCGTCGATGTGCGGCTCGAGGGCGGCGTGGTCGTAGGGAAGTGCGGGCAGGGTGAAGTCCGCCATGATCTCGTCCTCTGGGTTGGGGAATCGCGGCCGGGCGGTCCAGGTCGCTCGACTCGATCGAATCCGGACAGGCGGTCCGATCGATCGGATCGAAAGCGTCCGGCCTGCTGCCTCGGTCGATTGCGTTCGGGCCAGGCTACCAAATCGGCGACGGGGCTTCAAATCCCAGGGAAATCGGGCGCCATGCCCGCAGGTTTGACGCCGATTTCTGAGTGAGGACCACCGACGCCAGAACCGTCGGTGATCGGCTCGACCCAATGCCGGGGTCGGGCGGACGATTGACCCTCTCTCGGCCGTGGGTCGATAATAGCCACATGGCGGGACGCGCCCGCCTCGACCGATTCCGGGACCAATCCGAGATTCCAGGAAATGACCGGCCCCAATGCCGGCGCCCCACTCGAGGCGCGGGTGGGGGGCAATGGATACGGCGCCGGGCGAGGCGCGGGGACCGTCATGCTTCCAGAAGTGGACAAGGCCGGGTTCACGCCGATCGATCTCCCGAAGCCAGGACGCAGCCCCTGGGCCGCCGTGAAGATCGTGGCGGCCATCGCCGCGGTCGCCGCCGCCGGCGTCGCCTGGTCCGCCGGATACCGGCCCCCCATGCTCCTCGCCGCCAACCGACCCCATTATCGGCTCATCGAAATCGATCGGGGGGATGTGGACCTGTTCGTCGTCGAGAACGGCACCATCGAGAGCTCGAACAACACCACGATGCGCTGCGAGGTCGAGGCGCTCGTCGGAACGGTCGGCGGCAGCCAGGCCACCAGCGGCAAGTCGGGCTCCAGCTCGTCGTCAGGCCAGAGCGGCAACTCCTCCGGTCAGACCTCGGGCGGATCGTCCTCGGGCACCAGCAAAAGCAAAACCTCCTCCAAGAAGTCCAGCTCCACGGCCAAGGGCGGATCGTCCTCAGCATCGAAATCGTCGGGGACATCCGGTTCGTCCTCGTCGACGTCCACGACATCGGCCTCCTCCGGAACGTCAAGAAGCGGTTCATCAGGTTCGTCAGGAGCGTCCGGAGCGTCAGGTTCATCAGGTTCGTCCGGTGGATCGTCGGGCTCCTCCGGTTCCTCCTCGTCGGCATCCACGTCGACGGATACCAGCGCGAGCGGAGCCCTCTCGAAGCCGACTCTGCGCAGCTTCAGCTACATGGTGACTCCGTACACGCCCGCCCGCTCCAGCGCATCGGGCGCGCAGGGAGGTTCCTCGAGCAGCGGCCAGTCGAGCAGTGGCAAGTCCGGCTCGCAGGGTAAGGGAGGCGGTAGTAGCAAGGGCGGCGGCCGGGGTGGTCGCGGTGGCGGCGGTCGCGGCGGCGGCGAGGAGGAAAAGCCCGGCTCGACCCGGATCGTCACCATCAAGCCCGAGGGAACCCAGGTCCACGCCGGCGACATCGTCGCCCAGCTCGATCGATCGTCCTACGAGGAAGAGGAGCGGACCCAGAAAATCCGACACCTCCAGGCAAAAGCTTATGTCGACCAGGCCCGGTCGATGCTCGAGGTCGCCGAGATCACCCTGCGCGAGTATCGCGACGGAATCTACCCCCAGGACCTCTCGCTGATCCGCCAGTACATCGAGTCGTGCGAGGTCGCCCGCGAGCGCGCCGCCGCCAACGCCAAATGGTCGACCGAGATGGAAGCGCTCGGCTATCGGGCGAAATCGCAGGCAAACGCCGACCGGCTCTCGCTCCAGCAAACCGAGATCGCGCTCCGCGAGGCCAACGGAATGCTCGAGCGGCTCTCCAAATACACCGGGCCGAAGATCATCAAGTCGCTCGAAGCCAACGTCCAGGCGATCAAGGCCGACCTGCTGACCCAGGAGGGCGCCTTCACGCTGGAGGACCAGCGACTCAAACGAATCCAGAAGAACCTCGAACACTGCACCATCCGCGCCCCCGGCGACGGGATCGTCGTCTACGCGAACCAGAGCAACGCCTGGGGCCGTGTCACCGACGTGATCGACGAGGGTGTCACGGTCCGCGAGAACCAGCCGCTGTTCAACCTCCCCGACCCGAAACGGATGCGAGTCCGCGCCCGGATCAACGAGTCGAAGTTCCCCCTGGTCCGCGAGGGCCAGACGGTCCAGATCCTGGTCGATGCCTACCCCGACCGCCCGCTCAAGGGGATCGTCGGCGAGGTCACGCCGATCGCCATCCCGCTCATGGGCTCGGATGTCCGGATCTACTACGCGAATGTCGAGATCGTCGAGGGCTTCTCCGACCTTCGACCCGGCCTCAGCGCCGAGGTGATCATCCAGGTCGAGCGCCGGGCGCAGGTCACCCGCGTCCCGATCGAGGCCATCCGGTGGGTCGAGGGCAAGGCGTTCGTCGCCGTGGACCTGGGCCGCGGCGAGAGAGACCAGGGCGCATCGTGGGAATGGCGACGGATCGAGGTCGGCCTCAGCGACCCCAGCTTCATCGAGGTCGTCAGCGGCGTGGAGCCCGGCACCCGGATCATCGCCGAGCCCGCCGCCCTCCCGGAACCAACGCCGGCGGGTTGAGATGGGCCTGGTTGATTTTCACCACGGAGACACCAGGCCCGGGAAAGGACGGGACCGGGAATACCTCAGCAGGGCAAGATCGCCTGCGAGGGATCCTCAACCACGCCGTTGATCGTGTAGTCATTGGTGTTGATCGTCAGAACGGGGCACCCGACCGTGCTCGTCGCGCTGGAGTTGTATTGCAGAATCGACCGCTGATAGGCGTAGTTCGCGAAGGTGTTCGCCAGAGTGCCTGTCCCGCCGATCGTCGCGTTCACGTTGCTTCCATCGGCGACGAATCCCTGGTCGCCCGAGTTCGCCGACGTCGTGAACGTGTTCCCCTGGATCACCGCCGAGGCCGC
>DAHZZC010000616.1 GCA_027435495.1 Planctomycetales bacterium | reverse complement strand
GCGACCGTTCGGCCGAGGATTCCCGGGTGATCCCTAACTTCACGACCGACCCGGTGGGACAGATTTCACCCGCCGGGCCGCTCGCGGTACGATCTCTCTTTTGCGAAACTTGAACTTTGTAGTGCGTCACCTTGGGCTTCGACCGGGTCGGGAGCGGGAGCTCCCTCCTACAGGGTGGTTGGCCTGGTCCTTCGCGAGGGGCGGGTTGGTCGCGTGACGTCGGAGCCGGCTTCAGCCAGCGCTCGGCGTGCAGGGGACCAGTGCTGCGGGCACGGGACCAGCCCTGATGAGTTTTGACTCTCAAAACCGGTAGGTGCGACGAGGGCGGGGCGTTCCACACACGCCTTGAGGGCTTTCAAGAGCCGGCGTCCCTGTCTGTGTACGCCCGAACGGCCGATTTTGAGAGTCAAAAATCATCACGCTGTAGTTGCCCTTGAGCTGATCGGTTATCGAGCCAACCGTCACAGACAGGGTCACATCGTTGGCCAGGCCGTTGGTGCCGGAGGTAATCTTCGAGGTGTCGCCGATCCCCGAGAGCGTGACTGTCTCGTTGGTAAAGGATGAGCCGTCGAGTGAGACCGTCCCGGCGGTGAAGCGCGCGGTGTATCTGATTGGATCGGCCGTGGCGTCGCTCGTCAGAACGGCCACCAATCCCAGTGCAGTGAGGGCCAGCCCCGCGCATCGCATGTCGAGTTTCATGCTGCTCTCCCTGTCATCAATGGAATTTCCGTCGTCATCCCCCGCTCGCGGCGACCACGCAGCCCCCTGATCAGAAGATGGGCCGGGATCTGTTCATGGCAAGGCGTCGTGGCCTTCGGAAGGAAAAGGATGCCTTAACTTGACACCATGGTTGCCTCGAAGCGAGGACACGTTATTCTGGACAGAGGTGATGCCGACGTTGATCGTGGTTTCTCAGTCGCCTTTGTCATTTTTGGGGTCATCGCCGACCTTGATGTTGATCGGAATCAACAGGTATCGTCCGATCCGGCGGCCGTAGGTCGTATCTTGACGTGCGTGGACGAGGCCCGCGCTGGATCGATCGGGGGACGGGGTAAGGCGATGCCGGCTCGCGACGACTCGACCAGTTCGACACTGCTCCGCCGTCTGGCCCTCTCGCCACCCGACG
The DNA here is from genome assembly GCA_027435495.1 of Planctomycetales bacterium. Taxonomy (GTDB): domain Bacteria; phylum Planctomycetota; class Planctomycetia; order Isosphaerales; family Isosphaeraceae; genus JAKAUH01. The sequence continues at coordinate 8,047 of DAHZZC010000616.1, read as the reverse complement.
AGGCGGCCTGGGGTGAGTTCGTGGAGCGGTATGGGCCCCGGATCTTCCAGTGGTGCCGCGGTTGGGGGCTTCAGGAGGCCGACATCCTCGACGTCAGCCAGGCGGTTCTGGTCCGGCTCTCGATCCGGCTCCGGCGGTTTGAATACGACCGGTCGCGAAGTTTCCGGGCCTGGCTCCGCTCGGTCGTCCGGAACGCCGTGCAGGACGGTTTGACCGGACGAGGACCGGCCGTGGGGGCTGGAACCACCGACATGATCGAACGGCTGGCGAGCGTGGAAGCCCGCGACGACCTCGCTCGTCGGCTGGAGCAGGAATTCGACCTCGAATTACTCGAGGTGGCGATCGCGATCGTCCGAGCCCGGGTTGCCCCGAAGAGCTGGGAAGCCTACGAGCTGACCACACGCGAGGGCCTTTCGCCCGCTGAGGTCGCCAGACGGCTCGGGATGCGAGTCGGCACCGTCTACCAGGCGCGAAGTCGCGTCACTCAGATGCTTCAGGAAGAGGTTCGCCGCCTTGAGGGCGACCCCTCGGAACGGAGCCCCGACTGATCCGCCCCGCATCGATTTTGCGAGACCACGCCATGATGGGCTGTCCGTCCCGGCAGGAGCTGGAGCGATTTCTCGTTGAGGTTCCGGGCGCTCCCGAAAGCGAACGGATCGTCAATCACCTTGAGGGCTGCGAGGATTGCCGGCGCACTCTGGATAGGCTGGCCATCGTCGATGGGTCGGCGTCCTCGATCGAGACGTCGACGGCGGTCGACGAACGCGACGCCTCGCTGATCGAACGGCTTCGGGCCGCGGGACCGCCGGCCATTCGCGAGGGCACCGAGGATCCGCCAATTCTTGAGCCCGCTCCGTTGCCGGAGATATCAGGCTTCCGCATCCTCCGCGAGGTGGGCCGCGGGGGCATGGGCGTCGTTTACGAGGCTGAGGATCTGGCGCTGAATCGCCGGGTCGCGCTGAAGGTGCTGGCGGCTCTGATCGTGGACGACCCGCGGCATATCCTCCGATTTGAGCGTGAGGCCCGGGCCGCCGCCCGTCTGCATCACACTCGAATAGTCCCGGTCTTCGGCGTGGGTCGACAGGAAGGGTGTTGTTACTATGTGATGCAGTTTATCGACGGCCGCGGGCTCGACCGGGCGCTGGTCGAATGGCGGCGGACTGCACAAAACCGGCCCTCGGCTCGCGAGATCGCCTGGATCGGGGAGCAGGTGGCCGAGGCGCTCGATCACGCCCACGCTCAGGGGATTCTGCACCGCGACATCAAGCCGTCGAACCTGCTGCGGGACGAGGCGGGCGATGTCTGGGTGGCCGACTTTGGGCTGGCGAAGACGTCGGATGGCGACGACCTCACCCGAAGCGAGGACGTTCTCGGGACGATCCGGTACATGGCCCCGGAGCGGTTCCGTGGGGCCTGCGATCGCCGGTCGGACATTTACAGCCTGGGCCTGACGCTCTACGAGTTGATCGCGAGGCGGCCGGCGTTCACGGCCTCGGATCGCTACGCGCTGATCGAGCGGGTTCGGATCGCTGCGCCGGCTCGGCTGGGTCAGGTGGCGCCGGGCGTCCCGCGTGACCTGGAGACGATCGTCCACAAGGCGATCGCCGCCGACCCTTCGGCCCGGTACGCGACGGCCGGCGAGCTGGCCGAGGACCTGCGTCGGTTTCAGCAAAATCGTCCGATCCGGGCGCGTCGGGTCTCGTTGGGCGAGCGGCTGGTTCGATGGTGCCGCCGGAATCCCTGGGCGGCGGCGTTTCTGGTCGCGCTGGGGGCGGGTCTGGTCGCCAGCACCTGGCAGGCGGTTCGCGCCACCCGGGCCGAGTCGGCCGCACGGACGGATCGCGACCGGGCTGAGCGCTCGTTTGGCCGGGCGGTGGTCGCGATCCGTAACCTTCTGCTTCAGCAGGGCGTTGACCAGATTCCGTTGCGTGAGGAGGAGCTTCGGCCGTATCTTCGGTCCCTGATCGAGGCCGGCCTTCGCGAGACTCAGCGGCTGATTGTCGACCTGGAAGAGGAGCCGAGGCTTCAGGGACAGCTTGTCGAGGCGTATCACGCCCTGGCGCGGATTCAGTCCGCGACTGGCGAGTCGGTCGCCGCCGTCGCGGCCGCCCGGCAGGCGATCGCTGTTTCGGAGCGTCTTTTCGCTCGTGAACCGACCTTTGAGAACGGGAGATACCTGGCGCATTCGCTCCAGTTGATCATCCAGATTTCCCGCGATTTCGAAGCCGGCCGGGAGGCGGTTCGGCGGTCGTCGGAGGTACTCAGACAGATCCGACCCGAGGCGCCAGCGGAGGCTCGTTTGGAGGTCGATGGTCTGCTCGCGAAGAATGAATACCTCGTGGGTGAACGTTATTTCGAGTTCGGGAGACCCGGCGAGTCGATCGCGGCCTTCGACCGCGCGCGAGAAGCCAGTGAGAGAATTCTGCGGGATCATGGCCCCGACTCTGGAACGCGACACCTGCTGGCCGCCACCGAACGGTATCTCTGCCGGGTATTGCCGGCCGTCAACCGGCTCGATGACGCGATTGCCGCGGGCCGGCGAGCGGTCGCGCTCTTTGAGGCCCTTCATCGCGAGAGCCCCGATGACTTTACCCGGGACTGGGAACTTTATCTCGCGTATGAGGAGCTGGGCCTGCGCCATTTTGGCGCCGAGGCTCCCGCCCAGGCCCTCGCGGCCTACGAGCAGTGTGAGCGCGTGCTGGAGCGGATCGACGCCCGGAGCGACCTGCTCGCCTCGCGGCGCCTGACGATCCGGCTCGCTCTGGCCCGGGTCCTCCACAATCGTGCGGCGGCGACCGACAGTGATCCTGCCCGCTTTGCCGCGATCCGATGGGCCGTGCCAGCGCGGATCGTCGAGCTTTATGGCGCGATCGCCGCGATCCGTCCGCTTCCCGCGGATCATCTCAGCGCCTACGCCCTGGCCTGCTGGCAACTTGCCGGACACCGCGAGCGCGACGACGGACGACTTGATCTCGAGTGGCTCCGCCGCTCGGAACGCCTGTACGCTCAAGCCTTCGCGAAGGCACCTGGTAGTGTCGAAGTGCGTGCTTACTTGTTTATTGTGCGTCGCTTGCTTTCGGAGGAGCTGGCCGCGCGTGGACTCGCGGCGGAGGCTGATCGATTCCGTCGAGAGGCCGACCGCGAGGCCCCGACGGACCCTGTGGTCCTGGTCGAGATTGCTCGGGAGTACGGGCGTTATATTCTCGACGCCGTCGCCGCGCCAAACGCGACCGTCGCCGCCTCACGCCGACGCCGGTTTACCCGGCATGCCCTGGCGACCCTTCGCGAGGCGATCAAGGCGGGGTTTCGGGATGTCACCGACTTCCACGATGACCCGCTCCTCGCCCCGTTTCGATCGAGGCCCGAGTATCGGGCGATCGTCGGAGACATCGGGTTTCCCGCCGATCCGTTCTCCCGCTGAGAGCTTGTGGAAGAGTGGATTCAAGATTCATTTTATGTGGCGAGGGCCCGGGATCTTTTCAATTGCCATCCGCTTTCTTCTCATTCTCCGAGATCCGGCCGTCGGGACTCATCGCGACGAGGGGGTGGGGTTTTCACTAGGACGTTTTGGAACCAGCAATCGCCAACCAGGTCCTGGAAGCCGAGAAAACCGGTCCTCGGGAGGCGGGCGGGATCAAGGCCGGGCCAGTCGTGGGGTGTTCCGTCGGGTCGTCGGCCGGGCGTCGTCCACTCGTCGAGCTGGATTCGGGAGACGGCTCGTCCGTTGAGCGAGACGGCGATCGTCGGCCCGATTGCGGTGATCGTCAGGTGGTTCCACTGGCCGGCCGGCTTGCGTGCGTTCGTGGACGTTCCGACCATTCTCCGGATGGCCCCAGGCGCGTCGAGGCCCGTGCCGTCTTTGTCGTTGATCGAGATTTCCAGTCCCGTGCGCATCGGGTCGTCGAGGTTTCCGACGCGGACGAAGACGCCCGAATCGCCGCCCGGTGCGAGACGGTAATCGAGGTCGAGGATGAAGTCGCCGAGCTTTTGCCGGTAGGCGACGAGGTAGCTTCCGGAACCGTGCGGATTCAGGCCGTCGGGCTGGACGTTCTTGCCTGGGACCGGGCGTCGCGAGGCGAGCATCCATCGGGGTGCGTCGGCGGGACCGGCGTAGAGGGTCCTCGGCTCGCCGAAGACCGGCGCGGGAGGTGGGGCTGGGGTTGTCTTCGCGGGCCCCTTGATCGGGGCCGCCGGCGGGATCGGGTTCGGCCGCCTGGAAACGATCAGCCCGATGATCGCCAGCATCGCGAGGGCGGCCCCGACCGAGAGACCGGCGACCTTGCGCCCGTGTCCTCGGAGCGGCGGGCCGATCGGATGGTTGGGCGTGGTCAGCGGCGAGGACGCCGAACCCGACTCGATCCCCAGACCTGAGAGGTCGAACTCGGGGCCGATCGTCGTCGGCTTCGGCCGATCGCCCGAAATCGCCAGACGGCACGATTCGAGCATGGCGACCACATCGGCCATGGATTGGGGACGGTCCTCGGGTCGCGGGGCCATGAGTTTCCGGTAGGCGTCGACGAGGGGTGAGGGGAGATCGGGCCGGTGGATGCGAATCTCGGGCGCGGGCCGATCGGTGGCGGGCGACCATCGATCGTCGGGCGAGGCCATCGGGAAGGGCTCTCGGCCGATGAGCAGGAAGTGGAGCAGGCCGCCGAGCCGGCCGATGTCGACATCCGCCCGGAGCTCCATCGGGATCGTGAGCCGCGAGCCGCCCAGACCTGTCAGCCGGAGGGTTCCAGCCGGGTCCAGCCGCCATTGGGAAGGCTTCAAGGCACCGTGGAAGACCTGTCGCTCGTGGGCCGCCGCGAGCCCCTTCGCCGCCTGGATCAGGAGGTCGAGGGCCTCGGCAACCGGCATCGGACCGCGCTGGTGGATGGCCTGTTGGAGGTTGATCCCCTCGGCGTATTCCCAGACGAGGCCGGCGAATCCGCCGGCCGCCTTCGCGTCGATGACGGCGGCCACGTTGGGATGACGCACCCGGGCCGCGGCCCGGATGTCCCCGAGGATCGGACCCGGACTCTCCAGGAACCTGATCGCCACGATCTGACCGAGTCGGAGGTCGCGCGCCCGGTAGAGGGTTGGGTCATCAGAGATCGGGTTGAGAATCTGGTATCGCCCGAAGATCGGTTCGCGGCCCGGTGGACGGATCGGCATGCGTCCCTCGATCGCTTTCCTCGGTTGCCTGGAGACGCCGGTCGGCGTTCGCTGTATCTCCACGTACGTCTGGCGAGGGATGTCCCGGCGTCCGTTTGGACCCTCGGAGGTCGCGGAGTCGGTCGCGGTCGTGGTCGTATCGCCGCTGGATCGCGTCGAGGAGCCGCTGGATGTGCTGGTCCAGCTCGCGACGGCGCCCGGGCGGCAACGTGCCGTTGCAGGCCTCGTCGAGGATCGGCCGGATCGCGGCGGCCTCGACCCGGCCGGGGCGGTCGAGAAGCTCGTCCAGAACCTTCAGCCACTTCGCGGCGATGGTGAGATGGTCGCGCGGCGGGTTGGATCGGCGGAGCCAGTGCAGCTCACGGGCGGCTCGGGTCAGATAGCCCGAGCGCCGGACCAGCGTCCGCTCGAACCGGGCCGGGGAATCGCGGCGATCGGCCGCGTACTGAGCCACGGCCGACCCGACGAAGAGCAAGACCATCGCCGCGCCAGCACCCGACGCCGAAGGTTTCCCGACGCGTCCGACCAGGTTTCCGTGCACCAGTCCGGCGGCGAGGCCAACGATCAGCCCGCCGCCGTGCCCCCAGTTGTCGATGGTCTGGGGGAAGGCGGCGCCGAGGGCGGCTGTCAGGACGATGAAGACCACCATCAGCCGGAAGAGTCGCCGCCCCTCGGCATCGCCCGCCCGCCAGCCGGCGACGGCGCAAAGCCCGACCAGCCCCATGATGGCCACCGAGCCCCCGGCGGAGTGAACCTCGCGGCTCAGTCCCAGGCCGTATCGCGCGGCTGAGGAGATCAGATTGCCGCCCCCGCCGGTCAGCCCGAAGAGGAAGAGCGTCTGCGGGGGGCCATAGGTCGACTCGATCCAGCTTCCCACCTGATACATCGCGATTGCGTTGAGGGCCAGGTGAGTCAGGCTGTAATGCAGGAAGTTGCAGGTGATCAGCCGCCAGAACTGGCCGCGTGCCAGGTCGTCGAGAGTGAGGTCGCCGAACCCTACACCGCCGTCAAAGCCGAAGAACAGCCAGCGAGTCGCCGAGAGCGGCTCGCCGGAGGCCATGTGGTCGGCGGTCATCGCGGCGAAGACCACGATCCAGGTGGTCCAGACGGCGGTCGTCGCCGGGAACTCCCGGGCCTCGCGGATCAGCCATCGCCGCATCAAATCTACCCTCCGGAGCCCCATCCGGCCGAAGTGGCCGGTCTGGAGACGCTCACTCGGCGCCGATGCCGCGGTCGATTGCGGCCGGGCGATCTCCCGCACCGTCGAGGATGCAAGCGAGCCGGGACGCCACCGCGGCCCACTCGCGATCGTCCAGGACCGGGGTCATTCCGTCCATTGGCAGGGGTTGGTCAAGGGTCACCCAGGTCTTGCAACCGGCCTGTCCGGGCGTCGTCTCGATCGCGATGGGCGGGTCGCGCCGCCAGATCCGGACGATCAGGATCCAGAGCCCGGGCTCCCGGTAATGGAACCGGTTGCGGACCGTTTCGGGGGTGAGAATGTGGAAATTCTCGAGCGCAGGGAGAGACGCCTCGTCGACCACCCGGCGAACATGCTCGACCCGTGCCAGCAGGCGGATGGGGACGGTTGGTCCGGTCGCGAGCGTTGGCGACTCGTCGCGGAGCCCCTGCTGCGCCTGGTGGACGGCGGTCGGGAAGAGCCAGAACGCGGGATGCTCGGGGACAAAGGCGCCCGCGCCGGAGTCCTCGGAGATTCCCCCCTTGCGGAGCAGGATCGACTGTCGGCCGCGGCCGAGAGCCTCGCAGACCCCGGCCCACTCCTTGAAGGCGACTCCGCAAGATCCGGACGGCGTGGTCAAGGTTCTAGTCCCACTCTCGCTTTGGGTTCCGCTCCATCAGGTCGGTCACCGCGAGACGGGGCGGCTTTGCCTCGAAGAGGACCCGGTAGAGTTCCGCGGTGATCGGCATCTCCACCCCTCGTTTCTGAGCGAGGTGGTGGACGCTCCGCGTGGTTGGCACCCCCTCGGCGACATTGACCATGTCGCCAAGGACGCGATCGATCGAGTCGCCCCGACCGATTCGCTCGCCGACGGCCCGGTTTCGGCCGTAGGGGCTGTAACAGGTCGTCACGACGTCCCCCACACCTGCCAGGCCATAGAACGTCTCGAACCGCGCCCCGAGGTCGACGCCCAGGCGGGCGATTTCGACGAGGCCCCGCGTCAGGAGGGCCGCCTTGGCATTATCGCCGAAACCGAGGCCGTCGCAAATCCCCGCCGCGATCCCCAGGATGTTTTTCAAGGCACCCGCCAGTTCCACGCCGAGGGCGTCGCTGCTGGTGTAGACGCGGAGCGAGGCGTGGCTCAGGCGGTCGCGCACTTCCTCGTTGAGCCGAGGGTCGGCTCCCGAGACGACCACCGAAGCCGGGAGCCCCCGCGCCAGTTCCTCGGCGTGGCTCGGCCCGCTCAGCACGGCAATCGGCCGGGGTCCGAGCACCTCGGCAACGATCTGACTCGGGCGTGCGAACGTGCCGAACTCGATCCCCTTGACCACGCTCAGGACCGGAACTCCCGGCGCGACCTGGCTCGCGAGCCGGCCCAGGGTCTCGCGGAGGTACGAGGTCGGCACCGAGGCGACGATCAACCCGGCGCCCTGGAGAGCCTCGCCCGCGTCGGCCGTGATTCGGATCGGCTCCGGGATGGCGATCCCCGGGAGATGACGGCGATTGACGCGGTCGAGCTGGATCTCGCGAGCGCGGGCCGGGTCGCGGGCCCAGATCCGGACGCCATCATCCGCCCGGGCGAAAAACAGGGCGAGCGCGGTGCCCATGCCGCCGGCTCCCACAATTGCGACGTCTCCCATCGACCCCCCGACCCGAGAAGTATCCGCCCGCCGGCCCGGCCGCCGCCACGGTCCCCAGGCCGTCCGGCACGCCCAG
>DAHZZC010000615.1 GCA_027435495.1 Planctomycetales bacterium | reverse complement strand
TGATCCGCGACCGATCGCGGCCGAGCTATATCCTGTTCCTCACCGACGGACTGCCGACCGCTGGCGAGACCGACGAACGGCGGATCGCCGAGCGGTGCAAGAAGGCGAACGAACATCGGTCGCGGGTCTTCTGCTTCGGCGTTGGGTACGACGTGAACGCCCGGCTGCTCGACCGGCTCAGCGGCGGGAACGCCGGGACCAGCGAGTACGTTCGGCCCGACGAGGACATCGAGGCGCACGTCGGGCGGTTCTACGCGAAGATGACCAGCCCCGTCCTCACCGAGATCCGGCTGGAACTCTCCGGCGTGGACATCAACCGAACCTATCCCCGTGACCTGCCTGACCTGTTTGAAGGCGGTCAGCTTGTCGTCGCCGGCCGTTATCGACAGGCCGGGCGGACGACCATACGGATCTCAGGACGCGTCGGCGAGGAGCGCAGGACGTTCGAGTTCCCCGCCGAGCTGGCCGGGTCGTCGCGAGGGTCAACCCACGATTATGTCGAGCGGTTGTGGGCCGTCCGGCGGGTTGGCGACCTCATCGACCAGATCGACCTGAACGGCCCGAACCGTGAACTGATCGACGAACTGGTGAACCTGAGCCGGCATTACGGGATGCTTACGCCATACACCGCGTTCCTCGCGGATGAGAACGTCTCCCTCAACGCTGGTGCCCAGAACCAGCAGCGGACCCGGACGGCCCTCGAATCGCTCCACCAGGAGAGCGGCCGGATGGGAGTGATGCAGCGTCAGGATAAGCAGGCCTATATGCAGGCCGATCGGGCGGGGATCGCCGGGGCGTTCGGCCAGAGCATGGGGAGCGGTTCGATCAACTTGGGCCAACCGGGCCAGGTAATGGGCGGCATGGCAGGGATGGGCGGTCAGATGATGGCCCAGTCCAGATCGGCACCGGCGGAGCGGGGATCGGCTCAGGTGCGGTTCGCAGCCCCGATGGTGCCCGCGCTTCAGGCGGCGAACTCGCGGCAGAACCCGGCCGCAAAGCCTCGTGAGCGGGTCAAACAGATCGGCGCGAAGACGTTCTTCTTCAAGGGCGGGCGATGGGTTGACTCGACCATCACCGCTGAGGAGGAGGCGAAGGCCCGGAAAGTTGTCCAGTTCACGGACGCCTACTTCCGACTGGCAGAGTCGCAGGAAGCCCAGGAAAATGTCTACCTGAGCCAGGACGAGCCGATCCTGGTGAAGCTCGCGGGCCAGGTCTACCAGATCGAGCCGGCGCCCCGAGATGCCACCCCCTGAGCCCCTTGCCATCGCTCGCTCCAACGGGGCCCGCGCGAACGTGCGGGGCCCCGTTTGGACCTGGCGCGCAGGAGGCATCGGATTATCGAGGGCATGCCGTCGTCGCACGCCTCTCGAAACGCGGCCGTGGAAATCTCTCACTGTAAAGGTCTGTGGTTTATTCGACGAGAGGCGCGCGCCAGGAGGAGCATCGAGCGTTCGACCACGGGGGCCCGGCCCCGGGTCGGACGATCAGGGCACGCACTCGGGTGAATCGTCAGGATGATGATCCATCGACCGGATTTTCTTGTGATTGGCGCGATGAAAAGCGCCACGACCACTCTCCACGAGCAGCTCGCACGGCAGGCCGGGATCTTCATGAGCCGGCCGAAGGAGCCGAACTTCTTCAGCGACGACGAGAATTACGAGAGGGGCGTGGGGTGGTATGGCTCGCTCTTCGATCGGGCGCGGCCCGAGGACCTGAGGGGAGAGTCGAGCACGCACTACACGAAGCTACCGACCTACCCCCGAACGATTGACCGGATGCTCACCACCTACCTGCCCCGGGTGAAGCCGATCTACGTGATTCAAAATGTCATGGTAAAAATGACAAACGAACACCAATGAAAGGTCGAGGATGTGCCTCATCGATCCGCTGGCGGGCGGTGGGTGTGGACGGAGACCAGCTCGGGGCGGATGAGTTTCTCGCCAGCGGCGAAGCCCCGGCGCAGGCGGGCGGCGATTGTCCCGTGTTTCTCCGGCTCTTCGGTCAACACGGTTGAGACGGCGCGCTGGCGGCGCGGGTCGAAGGCGTCGCCCTCGGCCTCGAACGGCTCGACCCCCTGGCGATAGAGGATGTCCTCGATCGCGACCCGAATCGAGGCGAGGATGCCCCGGGTCGAGGCGGCGCGGCCGTCGTCGCCGTCGACGTCGGGGCGGGCCTCGATCATCTTGCCGATGTCGTCGTGAAGCTGGATCAGATCGGCGAAGATCGGCCGCTGCACCTTCAGGAGCAGATCGTCCTTGTACTCCTGAAGCTCGGCGTGAAGGCGGTCGACGATCCGCTCTCGGTTCGCCTCGGCACGGGTGTCGCGCTCGAGGAGCGACTGGATCGCGTCGAGACGTCGCGAGAGGCGGTCGCCCATCGCCTCAATCGCGAGGCCGAACGCCTCGGCCGGGTCCAAAGGCGACGCAGCGGGCTCGAGCACTGGGGCTTCGACCTGCGCCGGGGCGTCGATCGGCGGAATCTTCTCGAGGTCCTCGAAGTCGCTCATGGGATGTGATCTCTCCCGGCTCCGGCTTGCGACGGCGCGCCCCACCGGTAGACTGGGCCCATCCCGTGATCGGCCGCGCGGACCGATCGGCGATCCGGGCCAACCTCAGGAGACCCACCGATGAAGCTTCCCTCCGCCCGCATTCTTTGGACCGCCCTCGTGATCCTCCCGATCGTTGCTGCCGATGATCCGGAGAAGCCGAATGACAGAACCCTCGGCGCCCGTCCGCCGGAGGATGCGGTCGTCCTCTTCGACGGCAAGTCGCTCGATGGATGGGTCAAACGCGACGGCAAGACCCCGGTCGACTGGCCCGTCGCGGACGGGGCCTTCACGGTCGGACACGGCGACATCCAGACGACCCGACAGTTCGGCAACTTCAAGCTGCACCTGGAATTCAAGGTCCCCTACATGCCCGACAAGCATGGCCAGGGCCGGGGCAACAGCGGCGTTTATCTCACCGGCAACCACGAACTCCAGGTCCTCGACTCCTTCGGCCTGAAGTCGCAGAACAACGACTGTGGCGCGATCTATCAGCAAATTGCTCCGAGGGTCAACGCCTGCAAGCCGCCGCTCGAATGGCAGACCTACGATGTGACCTTCCACAAGGCGGTCGTCGACCCGGGAGGCAAGGTCGTCAAGAAGGCCCGCGTCACTGTGATCCAGAACGGCATCGAGATCATCGACGACGCCGAGATCCATCCCACCCCGGGCGGGACGGGAGCCCGGCCCGGCACCGACGGCCCGCTCCTCCTGCAGGACCACGGAAACGCCGTCAAGTATAGGAATATCTGGCTTCTTCCACTTCACTAATTGGTAATTAGTTCTTGGTAATTGGTAATTAGTTCTTGGTAATTTGTGGCAATTGATGCAGTCGCTCCTCATCCGAGGCGGCGCGTCATCAAGTCGACCAATTACCAATTACCAATTACCAATAAAAAATCAGGAACAAGCCTTCTTGAGGGCCTCGATGGCGGGCTCGTAGTTGGGCTCGGAGGCGATCTCGGGGACGACCTCGACGTAGGTGATGGTGTCCGCGGGATCGACGACGATCACGGCGCGGGCGAGCAGGGGGACAGGCAGGTCCTCGATCAGGACGCCGTAGTGCTCGCCAAAGCTTTTGTCGCGGGCGTCGGAGAGGTTCTTGACGTTGTCGATGTTGGCGTCGGTGCAGAAGCGCGCCTGAGCGAACGGCAGGTCGGTGCTGACCGTGTAGGCAGCGACCTTATCGCCGAGCGCCTTGAGCTCCTCGGCGAACCGCTTGGTCTGCTTGTTGCAGACCGGGGTGTCCAGCGAGGGGACGATGTTAAACAGCCGGGCCTTCCCGGCCGTGTCCGCCAGCGAGACCAGGGCCAGGCCGGCTCCGACGCAGGTGAAGTCGGGCGCCTTGTCGCCCGCCTTCAGCTTCGGCCCGACGAGGGTCACCGGGTTCCCCTTGAAGGTCACTTCACCTTTTCGCGATTCGGCCATGTCTGCGTCACCTCGTGTCTCAGGATCAATCGGAATGCCAGGCGTCCCGTCGGATGCGACGAACAGGGTAGCACCGGCCGCCGCCCGATGACTAGAGGCCACCGGCCGGGGAGCGGCCGAGAGGGTTGAGGCGGCAGGCTGGTGATGAAATTCGGCGCTGATTTCGATCTACTGGAAGACTCAGGCCCCGACGGGCGTATCGAGGGCCGATTCCACCGACGGTCGCAGGAAGCCCGATGGCACGCGGACGTTACGAGTTCGATGTAATTGTGGTGGGCGCCGGCCATGCCGGCCTGGAAGCGGCCATGGCCTCGGCGCGCATCGGCCTCCGGACGGCTTTATTGACCATCAACTGCGACTCCGTCGCACAGATGAGTTGCAACCCGGCCATCGGCGGCGTCGCAAAAGGTCAAATTGTCCGCGAAATCGATGCCCTTGGTGGTCAAATGGGCCGGCTTACCGACGCCACCGCGATCCAGTTTCGCCTGCTTAACCGCGGCAAGGGGCCGGCCATGCACAGCCCCCGCGCTCAGTGCGATAAGAAGGCTTACCAGTTTCTCGCCAAGTTAAACGTTGAGCAGCAGGAAAACCTCTCCCTCCGCCAGGAGATGGTCGAGTCGATCGTTGTCGAGGGCGGGTGCGTTGCGGGTGTTGCGTGCCGGGGTGGCGGGAGCTATCGCGCCCGGGCCGTTGTCCTGACCACTGGGACGTTCCTGCAGGCGCTCATGCACACGGGTGAGGTCAAGACCCCCGGCGGCCGCGGCGGCGATGTTGCTGCGACAGGGCTCTCGAAGAGCCTGCTGGATCTTGGCTTTGAGCTCCGACGGTTCAAAACCGGGACGCCCCCGCGGATCAACGGCCGGACCATCGATTTTGCCCGCCTCGAACGCCAGCCTGGCGACCATCGCCCGGTCCCGTTCTCGTTTCTTACCGAGACCATCGACCAACCCCAGCTTGACTGCCACATCACCTACACCAATCCGCAGTCGCACGCGATCATCCGCGAGAATCTTCATCGGGCGCCCATGTACTCGGGACAGATCGCCAGCACTGGCCCTCGGTATTGCCCGTCGATCGAGGATAAGGTCGTCCGGTTTGCCGATCGCGAGCAGCACCAGGTTTTCCTCGAACCCGAGGGGCGGAACACGCTCGAATACTACTGCAATGGGATTTCCACCAGCCTCCCGCGTGACGTGCAGGAGGCTGTCATCGCCCTGATCCCCGGCCTCGAACACGCCGAGATCATGCGGTTCGGCTACGCGGTCGAATACGACTATGCGCCGCCCGTCCAGCTCAGGGCGACCCTGGAAGCCAAGCAGGTCCCGGGGCTCTTCCTCGCCGGCCAGATCAATGGGACGACCGGCTACGAGGAAGCAGCCGCGCAGGGGATCATCGCCGGGATCAACGCCGCCCTTGGCGTCCGGGGCGAGCCGCCGCTGGTCCTCGACCGCTCGCTCGCCTATATTGGCGTTTTGATCGATGATCTTGTCACGCGGGGCGTCGACGAGCCATACCGGATGTTTACCAGCAGAGCCGAGTACCGGCTTACCCTCCGACATGATAACGCCGACCTGCGCCTGACCGAGATCGGCCGATGCGTTGGGCTCGTCGACGATCATCGATGGGCGCGGTTCGAGGCTCGTCGTGATGCGATCGGACGGCTCCGCGACGTTTTGAGGCAGCGTCGTCATGAGGGCGACCCACTTTACCAGATCCTCCGACGGCCGACGTCTTCCTGGAGCGACCTGATTGCGATCGATTCCGAGCTGGCCGAATCTGAGTTCGCCCACGACGTGATCGAGCAAGTCACGATCGAAGCGAAATACGAGGGCTACATTACCCGACAGGTCGAGCAGATCGAGCGGTTCCGCCGGCTGGAGGACAAGCCGATCCCTGCCGGGCTCGACTATCGATCGATCCCCCAGCTCCGCGCCGAGGCGCTCGAAAAATTCGAGAGAGTCCGTCCCCGGTCGCTCGGTCAGGCCGGGCGGATCAGCGGGATCAACCCATCGGACATCGCCACGCTCCTCATTCACCTCAAGCGAAACCGCGCCGAGTCCGCCGGATCGCATCCTGGATAAACAGACCGGTACCAGAAGACTCCTTGCCAGGGGTCGGCCGTCTGTCTCGTTTGACGGCGGGTTCTTGGCTGGCATCAGGAGCCGTCGTATCGGCGGCAATCTCGGGACGAATTCCGACTTCCGTCGAGTCGAGAACGATTCACCGACTGTCGGAGTGTCAGTCGGCCGGAGAGGCCGGCGGACAGGCATTCACAGGAGACAATCGTCCCTCGCTCTTGTGGAATCGACCTGCTTTCACCAGTTTGAAGACAGCCGTGTCGGCGCCATTTCGCATTTCTCCCTATCTTCCACCCAGGCGGTGGCGTTACATTCGTATGAGGGCTTCCTGGACCTCCGGGCCGGTCCGGCGGACTGGGAGGGATCGGGCGGCTGCATCATTCACATTGACAAGGTCGGGGCTCGCTATACAATTGGTCGAGCTGGTAATATTGGTAATTTCTACAGGCTTCGTAGAATTTAACAGCCGCGGATTACCGATAGACTGGTGCGAACGACGCGGCGAGGCGAGTCGTCTTGGCCGCCGTTGGATGCGCGTCGTGAGCTGGGCAAGCAGGGAGGCCGATCAGGACGTCGTCCCGAAGCGGGCGGGGGCGCGTTCTCGATCCTGGAAGACGGGATAACCAAGACCATGAAGACCGTTTTCACGACGGGCGAGGCGGCCAAGATATGTAAGGTGAGCCAGCAGACGATCATCCGCTGCTTCGACTCGGGCCAGTTGAAGGGGTTCCGGGTGCCTGGCTCGCGATTCCGACGGATCCCGCGCGATGCTCTCTATCGGTTCATGAAAGAGAACGGCATCCCGACCGATGCGCTGGAAAGCGGAAAGCGGCGGGTGCTGATCGTCGACGACGATCCGGCGGTGGTGGAGTTGATCTCCGAGGTGCTGGCCGGTGACGCGCGGTTTGAGACGCGGGTCGTGAACAACGGCTTCGGCGCGGGGATGCAGGCGAAGGAGTATCATCCGGACCTGATCATCCTTGACGTGATGCTGCCCGACATCAACGGTCAGGCCGTCTGCGAGTTGATCCGCCGGGACCCGACGATGGCGGACATCCGGATCGTCTGCATCTCCGGCATGGTGGAAGAGGACAAGATCCAGGAGCTTCGGGATTCGGGGGCCGACGATTTCCTGCACAAGCCGCTGGATATCGATGAACTGATGCGCCGGATTTGCCGATTGCTGGACATGGAAGCGAGTGTGCCGGGCGTCGGCGGCTGATCGGCTCGCCGGACGAAGTCGGCATCGGCCGATTCCGCGACCGATGTCCGGGACGCGGGCGGGAAGGAGTCCCATCGCGTTGCGAGTGCCCATCCATCGGAGAACGACCGAGGATCTGAGGCGTCGGCTCCTCCACCTGGAGGGGCTGCCGCTCCGGCCGGTCTCAGCGCGGGCTTATCTGGCTGCGCTCGGTGATCCGACGGTCGAGGACGAACCGGACGATCGGCCGGTCTCGCGAGGCTTACCGGCCTGGGATCTCGACCCGGGCTGGCTGCTCGCCGGTGCCTCGGCCGGGCGGGGTTGGGATGGACTTTCGACGATCGCCGGGCGGTCGTGGTGGCCCTCGGCGCTCGGTTCGGGTCCGGCTGGCGAGCTTCTCGATCGGCTCTGGCGCCATTCGGTGGCGGTTGGGATCTCGGCGCGTCGGCTGGCACGCGAGGCCGGCGACTCGGATCCCGAACTGGTTGGCAGGGCGGGTCAGCTTGTGGGGCTCGGATGGTGGGCGGTTGCGGCTGTCGACCCCGACTGGCTGCTTGCTTGGTGGCAGCAGTCCGACCCTTCGGCGCGTGAGCGGATGGAGCGTGCCGACCTTGGCACCGATCTGGACGAACTTGGCTGGCGGATGGCCGAGCGCTGGGGATGTCCGGAACTGGTTGTCGACGCTGCCTGGCTTCGTGGTGACCGGGAAGGGGAGCTGGCGACCGCGACGTCCGATCCCGATCGGATCGCGATTCTCCGCGAGGCGCACCGGCGCGCCGAGCGAACGCCCTGGTCGCTCGACGACCCGAACCGCGAGCTGCCCCTCGCCGATCCGTCGCTCCGGATACTGATGGCGGAAGTGCAGGCGAGGTGCGGGTCGGCGTTTGTCGACCCGACCTCGACGCGAGACGAGGAGCGGGCGGTCCGGCAGAACGCCCGGCTCCGGGTTGAGCTGAGCCGGGCTCGATTGCGTGCGGACCGTGCCGAGCGGTTCCTCGACGCCTTCGCCGCCTCGCCGCCGGGCGAGACGCCCGACGAATGGGCCGATCGAGCCGCCCGGGCCTGGTGCGCTGAGCCGGGTGTCAACGCCGCCCGGATCACCTGGCCTGAAACGGAATCGGCCCCACCCGAGGACGACGACCGCCCCGTCGTGCCGACAGTCGAGATCGCGCTCGCGACCCGAGGCCAGAATGGAGCAACGGCTCAACTCTGGTGCCGCGAGGGTGGTCCGTCGATCGCCCGCGATCGTGACGAATCGGCCCGGAGGATCGTTCGGGCCTGGAGCGTCTGGGCCGAGGCCATTTTCGATCGCGATCGGCTCGACCGCCGGCTCCGCGCGGCCGTTGGCTCGTATCGCGGCCGGGTCCGCTCCGAGGAGGACCGGCTTCGGCTGGCCAAGCTCGATGCCCTCGGTGAGTTTGCCGCCGGTGCCGGGCACGAGTTGAACAACCCGCTAGCGGTTGTCGTCGGCCGGGCGCAACTGCTCCTGGCTCGCGCCGAGGATCCCGAAGTGGCCCGGTCGCTTCGGATCATCCTGGCACAGGCACAGAGGACGCACCGAATTCTCCGCGACCTGATGTTCGTGGCGCGACCGCCGGCGTCTCGGCCGAGGGCCTGCAAGCCGTCGGAGGTCCTCAGCTCCGTGCTCGCCGAGCTGGGGAGCGACCTCGAAACACGGGGCGTTCGGCTGCTCGTGGATGTCGACGAATCGTCGCCCGCGACCTGGGGTGATCCCGAGGGGCTCCGACACCTTGCGGAAATCCTGCTGCGAAACGGAATCCAGGCGACCCCGCCCGGGGGGCGGGTGAGGGTGCGATCGTCGATCGAGAACGGTGAGCTTGTCTGGTCGTTCGCCGACACCGGCAAGGGGATCAGCCCCGAGGAGTCTGACCACCTCTTCGACCCGTTTTACTGCGGGCGGCAGGCTGGGCGCGGGCTCGGATTGGGCCTCCCACGCGCCGCAAAGATTGTCGAGCAGGCCGGAGGTCGGCTTCGATGGAGTTCGTCACCTGGACGCGAGACCTCCTTCCAGGTTCACCTGCCGATGAAGGCGCCCCCCGCGCCTGAGGTTGACTCACGCGCAACGCCCCGGCCCGATCCTGCGCTCCCCTTGCGGCTGCTGAAATCCTAGGCACTCGCTGCGCGAATGACCATCGCATCGGCGATGTCGTGGCAGTCGATGCAGAGAAAGGTTACATTGAGGGGCTCGGTGTAATCCCAGTGGTGGCGTTCCAGCCGGGCATGGCGCCGACACCACGAGCAGACCTTCGGCCGGTCGATCAGGCCGAGCCGTTCGCCGATCGCTGCGGCGTATCGTGCCGATCGGGTCCGGATCCTTCGCGGCTTCAGGCCGTCGAGGCTGATCTCAAGGTGTCGCTGGAGACGGGTCCACAGGGCACGATGCCGATTGCGTTGACCTTTCCTCATGGCTGGTCACCCGTTTGTGGAAGATTCGATCACCACTCCTGTACGCCGACATGAGACGATCGATTCCACTCCCTTCGCGGGGCGTCCATCGGGCCTTGCCCCTACCTGTTCTCCCTATGATAGTATCGTAACCCCTAGCGAATTCTGTACCAACAGGCAGGACTCTCAATCCATCGTTCGGCTCGTTCCTGATGGCATAAAAAGCGGATTGTATCGATCGTGGCGCACGGGTTGGTTGTGGTGATTCGTTGACACCATTCGATGCCTCTGGGTTCGCCGAGGACCGGCACGCGGTGGACTCCTGGATCCCGATCGGCGATACTCGGCGGCCGGACGCCGGCCTCGCGTGCGGGTCGGCACGCCAGACGATTGGGCGACGGCAGGACGAGAGGAACGTGCCGATGGAACGATCGAGGGATTCGGCGGCCATCAGCCGTCGGGCATGGATCGGGCTCGGCCTGCTCGGTGCGGCTGGCGCCGGGCTCTCCGAGCGGTGGACGGGCCAGGAGGCGAGCGCGGACGGGACGTCGGATGAGGGACAGCTCATCGTCCGGAGTCGTCGCCCGCTGAACCTGGAATCGACCTCTTCGGCGTTCGACCATCGGATCACGCCCGCCGATTCGCTGTTCGTCCGGAGCCACTTCGGGGCGCCGGCGGTCGATCCCGGGACGTGGGAGGTCGAGATTGTCGGCCTGGTCCGGCGCCCGTTGCGGCTCCGGCTCGATGAGTTGGGGCGGATGGAACGGGCCTCAAAGACGGCAGTTATCCAGTGTGCCGGGAATGGCCGGGGCCTGTTCCGGCCTCGCGTGCCGGGGACACCCTGGGAGCGCGGGGCGGTCGGCCAGGCGGAGTGGTCGGGCGTCCGATTGGCCGACCTGCTTGATCGGGCGGGCGTGCCGGAAGGTGCCGCGCACCTGCATTTCTACGGGTCGGACGCGCCTCCCTCGCCGAAGATCTCGGCGTTCGTCCGGAGCATCCCCATCGACCGCGCCCGAGACCCCGGAACGCTACTGGCCCTCGGGATGAACGGCGAGCCGCTCCCGCTGCTGCACGGAGGCCCGGCCCGGGTGGTCGTTCCCGGCTGGGCGGGGAACAACTGGACGAAGTGGGTTCGCCGGATCGTGGTCTCCCGCGAGGAGGCGCCGAGTTTCTACATGCAGACGGCCTATCGGATGCCCCGGACGCCCGTCCCGGCCGACGCACCGGCTGGATCGGTCGCGATGGACCCAGTGACCTGGATGAACGTCAAGTCGCTGATCGCCTCGCCGGTGCAGGGGGGATCGGTGGCCTCGGGGCCGGTTGAGGTCCGCGGAGTCGCCTGGACAGGTCGCGGGCATGTCACGAAGGTCGAGGTCAAGGTTAACGACGGTTCCTGGAAGGAAGCGAACCTCCGCGACGACCCCGAGCCGGGCGCCTGGCGTCGATGGGCCTACCGGCTCGAATCGTCCCGGCCGGGCCGGCATGTCGTGGCGGCCCGTGCGACCGATTCGGAGGGCGAGGTCCAGCCGGAAACGCCTCCATGGAACAAGAGCGGCTATCTCTGGAACGGCTACGATACCGTCGCGTTCGAGGTGAAATAGGGCCCCAGGCGAGGGAATGACCTGATGTCGACCGTTCGTTGCCTTTGCATGGCGGCGCTCTCTCTGGCGATCGTCGGATCGTTGATGATCCCGGCCCCGGCCCGACAGGACGACGACGAGGCCGAGATGCGCGAGTTGCTCGCCCGCCGAAGCCTGGAAGAGAACTGCCTGATCTGCCACTCGATGGACCTCATCGCTGGCCAGCGCCTGACCCCAACGCAGTGGAAGGCCGAGGTCGTGAAGATGATCGGCTGGGGATCGCCACTGCCGAAGGAGGCGGCCGATCCGGTGACCGAGTACCTCGCCCGTCACTACTCCGACAGGGAACCGGCCCCCGCGCCGACGCTCGCCACCCTGAACGACGTCGACTCGTACGAGGTTCCGCGGGGCCAACACGCCCCGGTGGAAGCTGGGGCCGACCTGAAGCGCGGCGAGAAGCTCTACGCGACCACCTGCGCCAACTGCCACGGCCCTAAGGCGCTCGGCGGCGACCTCGGCCCGGCGCTGGTCCACAAGGCGATCCTCGACCGGCCGACCGACTACAATCGAATTCTGTTCGAGGGTCTCCGGCGGATGCCCGGCAACAAGCAGACCCTGAAGCCCGAGGACAGCGTGGCGATCCTCGCCTGGCTGCGGAGCCTCTCGTATCCCGAGCCGCTTGCCCAGGGCGGCAAGTAGCCCGATGGACGCGCCGACTTCGGATTGCCCTCGACAGATCCGGACGATTCGATACAACTCATCCCCGTCCGTCGTCCTGTTGGCGATCGGTGAGGTTTCCACGGGGAGGCAGGGATGGGAAGGAATGCGTTCCGGGGCCCGCTCGTCGGGCTTTTCGCCTCGATCGCGCTGACGACCGGCCTGATCGCGAGGGCGTCGGACGGCCCCCCGCCAGCCGACGAGCCGCCTCCGCTCAGTCCGTTGTCGATCGAGCCGGACGTGAGCCCGGCGAAGGGCCCGAAAAACGATGCGGCCGTCGCGCCAGCTTCCGTGCTGGCGCCTCCGTCTCCCTCCGCAAAACCCGGCCTGGCGCCGACGCCCGAGACTTTACCGCCGGTCTTCTCATTCCTTGCAGCCGAGACGTCATCTTCGCTACCGACGTCGGTGGAAGGACTGCAGAAGGAATCGCGGTCGTACGTCGCGATGGCGAAGGCCCACTTCGACCAGGGCAACTATCGACGGGCCCACGAATACTACACGCAGGCCGTCGAATGCGATCCGACCAACATCCCTGCGCACGTCGGGATCGTCCGGATGCTTTGCGTCGCTCGAAGAACACCGGAGGCGCTGGCCTACCTGGACCAGTTCGTCGCCAGCTACCCCAATCTGGCCGGCGAGGCGCACGCGACCCGGGCCTTCGTCCGAGTTTACGCAGCTCAGGACGAGGACAAGGCGGCGCTCGAGGCCGCCCGCTCGGACCTGGAACAGGCCGAGAAGCGGGGCTCGATACTGCCGATCGGCCGATTGGCCCGGGCGCTCCTCGCCCGCCGCGAAAGCCGACTCGATGACGCCTCCCGGGACCTCGACTGGCTGATCGAGAACCAGGACGAGACCGTTGATGTCCTGATCGAGCGGGCGGTCGTCCGGCGCAGGAAGGGCGATATCCCCGGGGCCCTCTCCGACCTGGCGAGGGCCGATTCGCTGCATCCCGGTTGGCTCCGGCCGATGCTGCTCTGGACCCGCGGGAAGTGCTTTGCGGATTGTGGCGAGCACGACCGTGCCATCGCCGACTTTACCGACGCGATGCCGGGCTATCCCGGCAACACCGAACTGTTCGCTGGCCGTGCGGCGTGCTACCAGGCGAAGGGCGACGTGGATCACGCACTGGCCGATTACGACGAGATCGTCCGGCGCCGTCCCGAGGCGCCCGAGTCCTATCTCGCGCGTGGCATCGTCCTGCTCGCAAAAGGCGAAAAGGCCCGTGCCATGGCCGATATGGATCGCCTGGTCCAGCTTATGCCCAGATCCTGGGCTGTCTACTTCTACCGCGGCGTGGTTTCCTGGATCGTCTCCGATGACCGAGCGAAGGCGAAGGCCGACTTCGATCAGGCCCTGAAGCTCGATCCCCGCCTCTCGCTCGTCTACGCTATCCGCGGATGCCTGGAAGGGAGAGATTTTAAGCTCGTCCCCGCTTGCCTCGATTTCGGCCGCTTCGTCCTGACGTACGAGTCCACCGAGTATTACGTCGGCGCGGACATGGACTGGGAGGGGCAACGATTCTTTCTCTGCGCCGGGTGGCATCACAAGGATTCCGACCCCAAGGATGGCCCAAAGAAGTTCGCCGACATCGACGCGCAATGCCTCGACATGGCCTTCCGGCAGCTTTTTAGTGCGGCGTTCAAATCGTCGTGAATCCCGACCCCGAGGCCATCTGTCCGCCGTCCCCCGTTCTGCTAGAATGGGGGGCATGAACGTCATCGTCGTGGCCTGCAACAGCTTGCACCTGGGCTTCCTGGGTGCTTACGGGAACGCCTGGATCGAGACCCCCAGCCTGGACCGGCTGGCGACGGAGGGGGTCGTCTTCGATCATCACTTCCCCGAGAACCTCACCACGCTCCCGACCCGTCGGAGCTGGTGGACCGGTCGATACGGATTCCCCGACCCCGAGGCCGGCTGGACTCCGCTCCGGCCC
Source organism: Planctomycetales bacterium (assembly GCA_027435495.1). GTDB lineage: Bacteria > Planctomycetota > Planctomycetia > Isosphaerales > Isosphaeraceae > JAKAUH01. The sequence goes on along the minus strand of DAHZZC010000615.1, from coordinate 131 downwards.
GACGAGCGGATCCTGCCCGACATCCTGTGGAACCAGGGCGTCCGAACGGCCCTGATCTCGGATGTCCCCCTGCTCCGCGAGACCGGGCTCGGCTACGGCCGGGGTTTCGACGAGGTTCTCTGGATCCGGGG
>DAHZZC010000614.1 GCA_027435495.1 Planctomycetales bacterium | reverse complement strand
GACGCGGTCGCGACTGGCGGACTAGATCGAGTCGGCGCTGGACCTGGGCAAGGGGGTGGTCCACGTCGCGAGGGTCGGTGACGAGGCGGACGAGGCGAACTGGCCAGTCGATCGATACAGCCAGCACCGGGTCTGCGACAGTTGCGGGCGGAACTTCGAGGAGATGGAGCCGCACCACTTCTCGTTCAACAGCCCGCTGGGCTGGTGCCCGGTCTGCCAGGGGCTTGGCGTGCAGCACGGAGCGAACCCGGCGGTCCTGGTTCCCGACGGTCGGCTCAGCCTGCGCGAGGGGGCGGTCGCCGTCTGGCCCGATTTCGCCGCGAACCCCGACTTCGCCCGGATGATCGCCGCGATCGCGGTCGCCGAGGGCTTCGACATCTCGGTCCCGTTCGACGATCTCGACGGCCGGGCCCGCCGGATCATTCTCCACGGCGCCGGCGAGACCTGGTATCAGGTCGCCGGACCCGGTCCCTCGTTCTCGTTCCAGTACAAGGGGCTGTTTCCGGCGATCGAGGAAGCGGGGCGAGTTTCGTTCATCTATCGATATAAATTGCAAGGGATGGTCGATGACGTCCCGTGCGCCGGCTGCATGGGGGCCCGGCTCCGGGACGACGCGGCGGCGGTTCGGTTTCAGGCTTTCACGCTCGACCAGATCAGCCGATGGCCGCTCGACCGGGCCCTGGCGTTCTTCCGCGACCTTCCGCTCGGCGAGGACGAGCGGCACATCGCCGGCGACCTGGTGCGCGAGGTCCGGGACCGGCTGACGTTCCTGGTGAACGTCGGCCTCGATTACCTGACCCTCGGGCGCGGAACGCCGACGCTCTCCGGCGGCGAGAGCCAGCGGATCCGCCTGGCGAGCCAGATCGGGAGCGGGCTGACGGGGGTGGTCTACGTCCTTGACGAGCCGACGATCGGCCTGCACCCGCGCGACAACGGCCGGCTCCTGGCCGCGCTCCGGCACCTGCGCGACCTGGGGAACACGCTCGTCCTGGTCGAGCACGACCGCGAGGTGATCGAGGCGGCCGATCACCTGGTCGACTTCGGACCCGGCTCGGGCGAGGGAGGCGGTCGGATCACCGCGGCCGGACCCCCCGCGATGGTGGGCGCCTCGGACGGCTCGCTGACCGGCAAGTACCTCTCGGGGAAGGCCGCCATCCCGGTTCCGACGAACCGGCGCCCGGCCTCCGAGGAATCGGGCCTCACAGCGATCGTGGTGAAGGGAGCGCACCAGCACAATCTCCGCAACATCGACGTCCGCTTCCCGATCGGCGTCCTGACCGCCGTGACGGGCGTCTCGGGCTCGGGCAAGAGCTCGCTGGTGGAAGACATCCTGTGGAAGGCCGCCGCGCGGGCAAAGCACCGGGCCCAACTCACCCCGGGCGCCCACGAGTCGATCGAGGGGCTTGGGTTCATCGACAAGGTGATCAGCGTCGATCAATCCCCGCTCGGGAGCACGCCGACCTCAACCCCGGCGACGTACTGCGGCGCCTTCGACCTGATCCGCGAGCTCTTCGCGAAGATCCCCGAGGCGAGGATGCGCGGCTACACCTCGCGGCGGTTCAGCTTCAACCAGGCCGGCGGGCGGTGTGAGGCCTGCGAGGGCGCCGGTCAGAAGCGGATCGAGATGCATTTTCTACCCGATGTCTGGATCACCTGCGATGCCTGCAACGGCGCCCGGTACACGCCCGAAACGCTCGCGGTGAAGTTCCACGGCAAGTCGATCGCCGATGTGCTGACGATGTCGGTCGACGCGGCGCTGGAGCTTTTTACGAGCGTCCCGAAGATCCGTCGGATCTTGCAGACGCTTTCGGACGTCGGTCTCGGGTATGTGGCGCTCGGCCAGTCGGCGGCGACGCTCTCCGGCGGCGAGGCGCAGCGGGTGAAGCTCGCGGCCGAGCTCGCCCGTCCCGACACTGGCCGGACGCTCTACATCCTCGACGAGCCGACGACCGGCCTGCACTTTGACGACGTCCGGAAACTGCTGGATGTCCTGCACCGGCTGGCCGACCTGGGGAACACGGTCGTCGTGATCGAGCACAATCTCGACGTGATCAAGACGGCCGACTGGATCATCGAACTGGGTCCCGAGGCAGGCCAGGGCGGCGGCGACCTGGTCGGCGAGGGGCCTCCCGAGGCGATCGTCGCGCGGGGCCGGGGCCACACGTCTCGGTTCCTGAAGCCGGTTCTCGAAGCGGGCCCGATGACCGAGCGTCCTCGCTTCGATCCGAAGGCCGCGAAGCAGGCGGAGCGCTCGTCCCAGCGCCCGACCGGGCCCGCCGACAATGGACCCAAAGACAAATCGCCCTGGGAAGTGGACGGCCGGAAGTGGCATACCCGCGACCGTGTCGCGGCGAACGGGAAGCCGCCGCGGTGGGACGGCCAGATCCTGGAAATGATCGTCGACCGGATCGAGGAACTGGGCAAGGAGCAATTCGCACCGACCGAGTGGTCGCAGCGCGGGGTGGTCCGGATCAATTCCCGGGAGGAATCGATGATCCGCTTCCCGTTCTTCCACGCGACAACATCGGCGGAATGGGTGGTCACCCTCCGGTTCTTCGTCCCGAGAACGACGTTCCGCGCCGGTGCGGTGGAAAAGCTGGTGGCGTTACGACCGTTCCACGAGATTGAGCCGCCGGTGCTGAGCGACCTGCCGAGGGTCCGGATCGGCGACCTTGGACCGTTCCACGAGGTCGCGATCGTCGGCCACGCGCTGGCCGACTTCGAGACCGAGGGCTTCCGGACGTTCCTCGATAAAGCGGTGAAGGCGTTCCTGGCCTTTGGCAAGCCGGCCGGGCTGAAACGGGCGAGCGAGCTGACAGGGTGAGGGCGGGTAGGGATCCGGCCAGCGGGTCGATTCTGGTGAGATTTCGAAGCGAGTGAGGTGAAGCGTGCCCTTCACGACGGAGGTAGCGTCTCGCCCGCCAATCGCATCGCGGTTTCCACCACGGCATCCGAGAGCCAGTAACCCTGGCGGCGGATCAACTCGAGAATGGGACCGACCGACGGGATATGGCCCTCCTGCCGAGCCTTCAGCAGGACGCCGATGGCCCCTGTCGTTGGGATTCCGAGGAGTGCGGCGGCCTTGCGGCCGGCGCGGTCGTCGATCAGGAGCAGTCCGCCCTTCTCCAGAGCCAGGCCGATCGCCTGCTGCTCCCCCGCGCCGAGGCCGGAGATTAGCCGCTCGACTTCCGGCGGGACTGTGGGATCCGGAGCGACCCGTAGGAATTCCGAGAGGCTGTCGTCGATGCGACCGGCCTCGGGTCCGACCTTCGCGAGCAACTCCCGGTGGACGGCCGGCGGGATCAGGATCTCGCCGAAAAGGAGCCGGAGCAGCCGGTGATGATCCGCCTTCGCCAGTGCGACGATCGGGCCGGTGTTGCTGACAGTGGTCACGGGCCGGCGCCCCTGCCGATGGCCCGGAGGTCGGCCAGAAGCTCGCCCTCGACCTCTTCATCTGGGTAATTGAAGATGGAGATGCGATAGCGCCCGCAAGCCTCAAAGAACTCGCCGCGTGAGAGCCCCGCGAGTTCCGCGGCCTTGGCCGAGGAGAGCTTGCCCAGCTCGAACAGCTTCAGCGCCGCCATCAATTGAAGGTGCGCTGGGAGCTCGTCGGGCGCGAGGTGGATCGCCTGAGCAAGGTCATCGGGATAGGTAACGATCCATTCGCTCATCATGGGGCCTCAACGGTCGCCAGCCCAGCCACATCTCCGGCCAGGCGGGATCATCCCGATTGTAGCACGAGATCTAGCAAGCCGGCCGGACCGAAGCGGGCGAGCGAGTTGACGAGGTAAGCGACGTGGTCAGGGGCCGACGGCCCGGAGATCGGCCTCGACCCCCTCATCCGGACCGTTTCTCCTGGAGGAGCCGGCTCCAGCCGGCGATCGGCGCGACACCTTCGGCTGCGTCCGGGTCGGGAGCTACAGGGGGCGTCTCCCATCCGAACGTGATCCTGTGTCGGAGCCAGCTTCATCCGGCGATCACCAAGCCAACGCATCCGTCTCGGTTGGCCTCACGTGCCCACTCTCACGAACGGATACCAAATCCCCCGCACGACCATCGGCCCAATGTGTTCTCGAACGTATCGAGGCTCGAGATCGTCGAAGCAGACTCCTTCCGCGATTTCCAGCGAGGCGATGTCTTCGGGCAGGTACGCGCCGTAGTTTGGAAGCGCGGATGAGGGCCAGCGCGTCGTCCAGAGAATGCGCCGTGACGCCGAGGCCGAGTGGCCCATGGCGACCGGAGGGCACGATCCAGAACGCGGTCAACGCCATGTTCGTCGAGCCTCCCGTCCTCGCCAACCCGTCCGGCGCCCCGGATCCTTCACTCCGGATCCTCGGCGATCACCCGCCCGACCGCGACCGAGCCAGCAGAGGCTCGGCGCCCCGGTCGCGCAGGATCTTTGCGGCGCGTCGGCCGAGGGCCTCGGGGTCGTCGCGCGGGCCGACAACCGAGGCGGCCACTCGATCGCGGCCGTCAGGGTCGAGCACCACCGCGTCGATTGCCAGGAATTCGCCCGAGGCGCCTGATTCGTCGCGGTCGACGTCGCGGGCCCAGGCCGCCATCGGGATGATGCAGCCTCCCTCCAGCTCGGCCAGTGCGGCCCGCTCGGCGACGACCGCTCGATGCGTCGGCCGGTCATCGAGCGCTGAGAGAAGGGCTCGCACGCGATCGTCGTCGCTCCGGCACTCGATCCCGAGCGCTCCCTGTCCGACCGCCGGCAAAAAACGCGGCGGTTCAAGGCGATCGGTGACGTGCCGGTCCAGCCCCAGTCGGTGCAGACCGGCCCAGGCCAGGACCACCGCATCGAGCCGGCCGTCGAGCGCCTGGTTCAGCCGGGTCTCGACGTTCCCCCGGAGCGCGACCACCTCCAGGTCAGGCCGTCGGTGCAGGAGCTGCGCCCGTCGCCTCGGCGAGCTGGTCCCGACGCGCCCCCCGGGCGGCAGGGCATCGAGGGTTTGATGCACGGGCGCGATCAGGGCATCGGCGACGTCCTCGCGCGGGGGGACGGCGGCGACGATCAGGCCGTCGGGGCCTCGGGTGGGGAGGTCCTTCAGACTATGCACGGCGACGTCCACCGCGCCCTCAAGGACGGCTCGCTGGATCTCCTTGGTAAAGAGGCCCGTGCCGGCGGTCGCCATCGCCGCGAGGGGCGTGTTGCGGTCGCGGTCGCCCTGTGTCCGGATCTCGACCAGCTCGACCGAGAGTTCCGGTCTCCACTCGCGGAGCCGGTCCGCCACCCAGGTCGATTGCCAGCGTGCCAGGTGGCTCCCCCGAGTCCCGATCCGGATCGTCCCCGCCTCACCGATCGCCATGCTCATCGGAACCGCAAAACTCCTCGGCCGGAATCGCAAAACTCCTCGGCCTATTACGTCGGCAAGAAAGTCGGTCAGGCTGGAAAGCCTGACCGACTTGAGCTTCTTCTTCGCCAGCGTCATCAGTTCCAGTTTATCGTCGATTTCCTGGCAAAAGCCAGTCCCACCCGGCAGGCCGGAAGCCGAGCCGGCCCGAATCGGCTCCGCCCCCGGGCGTTAGCGATCGCTCTTATTTTCCCGCCGGCTTCCTCTCGGCCGGCTTCGACTCGGCCGAGGCGCCGGCCTCGGGGCCGCGCTTTTCCTCGGCGAGTCGGCGATAGTAGCGCTCCAGCACCACCCGGTACTCGGGTGGGAAGCCCTCAGACATCGATTGCAGGATTCGGTCGCGCTCGCGGTCGGAGAGCTTCGCCCAGTCCTTGGCCGACTCGCGGGGGTCGACCAGGTCGCCGACGCCACCGGTGCCCTGTCGGATCATCGAGTCGGGGAGCGGGCGGGTGGGACGGTTCCGCTTCATCCCGTTCCGGCAGGCCTCGCACTTCTTCTCCAGCGAGGCGATCAGTTTGTCCAGGTCGTCCACGATCGCCTTTTGCTCGGTCTGGACGGGCTTGCCGGTCTGCTTCCGGTTTAGCTCGTCGGTGACGCCCACCATCTTCTCCGTGATCACCGTGGCCGGCGGCTCGGCCGCCCTGGCGGTCCGGAGCCCGATCGTCATCGGCAGTGCCGCCATCGCGGCCGCCGCCAGAATCCCGAGATCGCGCCTCATCGTCACCTCGCCTTCTGGGGGTTCACAGGGAAAACCGATCCAATTCCTGGCTGGGAAGACCCGACGAAACGGGGAGAGGCATCTCGAAGACTCAGAGCCAGTCCCGGTTTTCTCGGGTTTCTAGGGTTCGTCGTCCGAGGGGATGGCCAGCCGGTCCGCGATCTTCGCGAGCGCCTCGCGGACCTCGTCCTGGGTGGCTTCGAGGCCCTCGATCTCGCGCCGGACGGCCGGAGGGAGGTTCGTCGCGGTGGGCCGTTCCTTATCCACGCCGAGCGTGTCGTCGTTGAGACGGGCCTGGAGCATCCGGACCATCGATAATTCGGCGATCATCCGGTTCAGCTCGCGTTCCCGTTCGCGGGGGTTGGTGGAGAGCGGTGTCCCGGGCGGCGGCGGCGTCTCCGAGGGGAGCCGGCGCACCGCACCGGCGATCCCGGCCAGGTCCTGCTCGATCCGGGTCTCCATCGCGATCGATCGGTTCGAGACGTCGCCCGTCTCCAGCCGGCCGCCGATCCATCGCATTTCCCGGCCGAGGATGCGGAGGGTCGTCGGCAGCGCGATCCCGTATTCGACCTCCTCCACCAGGGCCAGCAGGTGCTCGGTCTTCTCGGCCATTTCGACCAGCTTCTTCGAGAGCCCGGCGACCGCCAGCAGGGCCGTCCTCAACTTCTTCGCGACCCGGGGCGCCTGGGCCTGGGTGGTCTCTCGGAGGAACTGGGCGTTTTCGTGCATCTCGATCAGGTCGCCGATCAGTCGGGTGCGGAGCTCGCCCCGCAATTCTTCCAGGAGCCGCTCGACGGACTGCGCCAGTTCGTCGCGCGACCGGCCGAGCGCCTCGAGCGCGGTCGACTGGTCCTCGGCCGCCGGACCGGGCGCGACCTTTGCCAGCTTCCGGGCCGCGACTTCCATCACGGCCGAGGCCCGGATCAGGTCTTTCCGGAGCGCCACGCCCGCGTCGCCGAGCCGGGCGGAGGTCACGCCGAGCTTCTCGGCCGTCTCCCGGTTCCTTACCTGGTCCTGTTCCCGCCGACGAAACGCCGATTCGGCGATCGTCTCTCGCGCCTGCTTCACCTGCTCGTCGAACCGGGCCTGCTCCTTCTCGATCCGATCGAGGGCCTTCGACCCGGCCTCGACCGCCTTCCGATTCTCGGCTTCGAGGTTACCCCCGGATTTTTCGAGCGCGCCGAGGGCGTTGGCAAGGTGCGCATCGGCCTGGCGGAGATGCGGCGGTTGCAGATCCGCAAACAACGGATCGCCGGCCATCGCCGCGACCGCTCCCCGAAGCTTCGACGTTTGCTCGCGGGCCGTCGACCAGGCGGATTTGTCCCTCTGCGCCTTCTCGATCGCGGCGATCAGGGCCTTTTGATCGCGGGCGAGGGCTTCCAGGTCGGGGCCTCGGGTCGACATCCGATCGAGCCGCTTTCGCTGTTCGAGGGCGAACCGCGACCACCCCAGCTCCCGGCGCTGCTCCTTGACGATCCGGTCGAGCTGGCCGAGCGTCTCCCGCATCTGTCGGAGCCGGGCGAGCTTCAACTGGAAGTCAAGATCCTCGGCGAGCAAAAGGTTGCGCAGATGCTCCAGCTTGGCGATCAGCTCTTTGGATTCGGTCTCGGCGCGGTTCAGTTGCTCGTCGTTCAGGAGCTTGTGGGTCTCGCGCATCTGTTCGAGGATCAGCTCCTCGCGTGAGAACCGCAGGGCGAGGCTGAGTCGCGAGGCGTTTTCGGGCTCGAGCCCGCGCAGGGCCTCGGCGAGCCGGAAC
>DAHZZC010000613.1 GCA_027435495.1 Planctomycetales bacterium | reverse complement strand
GCCCGGGTAGGCAAATTCGACTCCGCTCAGAACGATTCGGCCCGCGACCGCCGCCTTGGAGACCGATCGCGTTCCGGGACAGTCGGCCATTTCGCGCGGCTCGGCCAGCAGGTCGAGCACGCGGTCGAAGCCGGCGAGATTGTTCTGGAACTGCGTGACACTCGACGCCAGGATCGCCATCGGCTCGAGCAACATCGCCAGATAGACCAAAAACATCATCAGATCGCCGAGCGAGAGCTGGCCGTCGATGACCTGCAAGCCGCCGTAGAGCAGGAGCGCCACCGAGGCCATCGGCAGAAGGAACTCCCAGAGCAGCTCGATCATCCGAGAGAGCCACCAGACGTGCAACTCCAGCCGGGCCATGAAGTGGTTCTCACCCATGAACCGGGCCGACTCGCTCTTCTGCCGGCCGAAAGCCCGGACCACCCGCATCCCGCCGAAGACCTCGGTCGTTTCGCTGTCGATCTGCTGGCGCTCCTTGCGAACGTCCCGGAAGAGCGGGCGGATCCGTCGGTTCCAGGTCAGGTCAGAGTAGTACACGCCCGGCACCAGAAGGAGCGCCCCGGCGAGGAGCCGCCAGTCGACGAACGCCAGCACGATGAGTCCGCCGAGGAACTGAACCACTGCCGACCACGGGTTGTAGAGCATGCTGAAGATCAGCTCGCCGATGCCGCCGGCATCCTCGCGGAGCAGACTCGACGCCCCGCCCGATTTGAGCTGATAGACGCGATGCAGTGGGAGCCGCATCGCGTGGTCGTAGACCTTCCGACGGATCGCGACCTGAACGCGCTTGGTGATCCGGGTCGCCTGCCATCGGCTGGAAAGTCCCAGGAACTTGCCCAGGACCGAGACGGCGAATACGATCGCTACCAGCGCCGCGAGTCGGGTCCGGGGCGATTCCGGGATCGGCAGCGAGCTCTGCGACGCCAGCCAGCCGGGGAGTGGATGCCCGAGCATCACGTAGTCGATCGCGGCCTTGGTCACGGCCGGTGGAATTAGCTTCAATAGAGTGGCGACCGTGAGCGAGGCCATTGCGACGGCCAGCGCGGCGCGTCGGCCTTCGATGAGCCGGTACAGCTCGCGATAAAGCCTCGGCAGCGACCGATGCCGCCCTGGCCCAGTCCCTGCGGCCGGCTCGGCCCGGCCGTCGCGGCCGGCCTTCAGTTGAGAGCGGAAGCGGTCCAGGTATTCGCGGAACCGGAGCCGGCTGGCGATCCGTCGGTGCAAGGTAGGCAAGGGGGATCCCCGATTCATCCTGTTTTCGTCGAAGGCGTCGGCCGGCGAGCCCTTGCCGGCCCTCTCGATTTCAAGGGTTCTTCATTGTATCGGCGAGACCCGGGCTCCGCCTCCCCGGATCGCCGGGTCCCTCGCCATTGGAGCCGGGCCGCATGAACGTCGTCCTCGTCATTTTGTTCTCGGCCGCGACGTTTCTGGCCTCGGCGCTGCTGTTCGCGGCCGAGCCGATGGTTGGCAAGATGGTCCTGCCGATTTTTGGGGGGACGCCGGCCGTCTGGAATACGTGCCTCGTCTATTTCCAGATGATCCTGCTCGGCGGATACGCGGGGTTCGGTGGGGGGCTGATCCCGTCGGCCTCGGAGCGGAAGCTGGCCTCGCCGGGCTATCTGCTGATCCTGGCTGGGTTGCTCGCGATCGGGATCGCGTCGCCGATGGTCCCCGACCCGGCCCTCGCGGCAGGCTACGATCATCCGGCGGCGGCTTTGCTTATGACGCTTCTGTTGTCGTTCACGGTCGCCCTGCTGATGGTCGCGATGGCGGCCCCACTGGTCCAGCACTGGTTCCGCCTGACGCGGCATCCACGGGCCGACGACCCGTATTTCCTCTACGCGGCGAGCAACGCCGGAAGCCTGCTCGCGCTGCTGGCCTATCCGTTCGCGATCGAGCCGAGCCTGAGTCTCCGCGAACAGGCGAGACTCTGGCGGGCAGGATTGCTCGTCGAGGCGATCTTGCTGGCGGCGTGTGCGGTCGTTGCGCTTCGCGAGAGGCGTCGGCGGCCGGATTCGGGCGAAGTTACCTCGACAGGTGGCAGGCCTTACCTCGGCGGTTGCCTGATTCTGGCGCTGGTGCCGTCGAGCTGGCTGATGGGCGTGACGACCTATCTGACGACTGACCTCGCGCCGATGCCGATGCTCTGGGTCGTCCCGCTGGCTCTTTATCTGCTGAGCTTCATCATCGCGTTTGCCGGGCCGAATTCGCGATTCGTTCGGCTGGCTTCGGGCTCGTTGCCGATGCTCGTCCTGCCGCTGGCGCTGGTGATGGGGGCCGGGTTCGTTCACGCCGCCTGGATTCCGCTTCACCTGCTCACGTTCTTCGCCGGGGCCGTCGCCTGCCACGGCGCTCTGGCGCGCCGTCGCCCGCACGCGCGGGACCTCGGGCCGTATTACGTCGCGATTGCGTTCGGCGGACTGCTCGGCGGCGTCTTCAACGCGATCGTCGCACCGCTGATCTTCGATCGAATTGTCGAGTATCCGATGGCGATTGTGGTGGGCTCGCTGCTGGGGATTGGGGTGACGATCCCGTCGACGCGACGCGGATGGAGGGTCGAGGTGGTTCCCCCCCTGATCGTCCTTGTGATCGCGACGATGCTGGTGACCGACGTGGGTGGGCTCTCCGATTCGGCCGTCGGTGGTCTGGCGCTGGTGCTGGCCTCGGGCCTGGGCGTGCTGTCGATGGTGAAGGCGAGGCAGCGTCCGCTGCGGTTCGCCCTGGTGGTCGCCGCGGTTCTGGCAGCGACCGGCCTGACGCAGGGCAAGGCGGGCCGGTTGCTCCACATCGAGCGCGACTTCTTCGGGGTCGTCCGAGTGACCGAGGACGAGCGCGGAATGTTCCGCCGCCTCTTCCACGGAAGCACGCTCCACGGGCAGGAGCGGATCAACTTCGACAAGGGTGCGAACGCTTACGAGCCGCTGACGTACTTCACCCGATCCGGTCCGATCGGCGATCTTTTTCGGATGATCGGGCCGAGGCTCAAAAAGGCGGGGACGCGGGTGGGGGTGGTCGGCCTCGGCGCCGGGACGCTGGCCGCCTACGCCACGCCAGCGCAGCGGTGGACATTCTACGAAATCGACCCGGCGATCGTCCGGATTGCACGTGATCCTCGGTATTTCACCTACCTGGAGCATTGTCGGGCCGAGGCGCTCGACGTGGTTGTCGGCGATGCCCGGTTGAGGCTCCGCGAGGCGCCCGATCGCGCGTATGACCTGTTGATTCTCGACGCTTTTAGTTCCGACGCGCTGCCGGTTCACCTGGTGACGCGCGAGGCGATCGCGCTATATCGCTCGAAACTGGCCGAGGGGGGTGTGATGGCGTTCAACATCACGAACCGCTACCTCGACCTCGAACCGATGATCGGGCGCCAGGCCCTCGACGCCGGGCTCTTCTGCCGGGTCCGGGCCGATCGAGATGTGAAGCCCGAGGAGCGAGAGGGCGGAAAACAGCCATCGATCTGGGGAGTGATGGCGGCCGATTCCGGCGACCTGGGTGGCCTGACCGATGACTCTGGCTGGCATGCGCCTGGGATCGGGGCCGATTCCCCTGCGTGGACCGATGAGCGATCGGACCTCCTGCGTTCTATCCGGTGGAGGCCGATCGTCCGGTGATCGGGGCCGAGGAGACGGAGGCTTGTCCGTCCCCTCGGAATCTCTCGATCGCTCAATGGTCGTTCTTGATGGTGACGCCCGGCCAGTCGTCGGTTCGGAACGGCGTGGCGGGGAGTCCCTCGTTGCTGTAGAGGTTGCAGACCGGGTTGTTCGCCCAGGCGTACCGGACGGCGACCGGCTCGGAGACGCCCTCGGCCTGGACCTCGACCTTGTCGCGGCCGACGAGCTTCGCCTTCGCGTCGACAAACCTGTGGTCGGAACCGGCGACGGTGAAGCCGATCACTTCCTGCACGTCGAAGGGACGCAGCCCGCGTCCGACGTGGTCGAAGGTGATGACGACCTTGTCACCCTGGCGCTCCATCGATTTGAAGGTCGGGCTCTGATAGGCGATGGGGATGCCGTAGTCTCGGGCGAGGGCCCAGCGGGCGAGCCGCATGCCGACGTCCTGCTTGTTCTTCGGGTGGATGTCCTTCCCCTCGCCGACGTCGATGATAACGGCCTGGCCGGTGTTGGGGAGCCGGCTCATGGTCATGGTCTGAGCCTCGCGGAGCTCGGCCCAACTGCTCTCCTGTGGACTCTTTGATTCGGCCATGAAGTCGGCAAGCTGGACCCAGTAGAACGGGAAGTCGCCCTGGCCCCACTCGTCGCGCCAGCTCTTGATCATAAGTGGGAAGAGGTCGCGATACTGGTAGGCGCGGCCGGAGTTGCTCTCGCCCTGATACCAGATCACGCCCCGGATACCGTAGCCGATCGTTGGCTTGAGAACGCCGTTGTAGATGTTAGCGGGCCGGGCATTGCCGGAGAGCATCTGGGTGCGGCTCGGCGGCCGGCGCTGACCCTTCTTCGCCGCGGGCTTGCTCTCGGCCTTTTTCTCGGTTTGGGAGTCATCCTTCTCAATCGCCTCCCACCGCTTCAGGAGAGCGGCGTAGCGGGGATCGGCAGCGAGCAGATCGCGTCGAATCCAGGCCTCGCAGGCCGAGCCGCCCCAGGCGTCGTCAATCAGGCCGATCGGAACACCGAGCGTCTTGTACAACTGGCGTCCGAAGTAGTAGCCAACCGCCGAGAAATCTCCGATCGTCTCCGGGCTGCATCGGGCCCATTTACCGTTGAAGTCCTTTTGAGGCTCCTGGGTTCCGCGATTCGGGACGCTGATCAGGCGGATCCTCGGGTACTTCGCCGCCAGGATTTCCAGGTCGGCGTCCTTCGACCCTCCGACGTTCATCCCCATGTTCGACTGTCCGGAGCAGATCCAGACCTCGCCGATG
>DAHZZC010000612.1 GCA_027435495.1 Planctomycetales bacterium | reverse complement strand
CCGAGTACAACGGCCTGAAGCTCTTTCAGTCCGGCGGCATGGTCCTGGGAGCCGATCGGGGACGGGCTGTCCTCGACCGCTGGAATCGCCGGGACCTGCCCTGGAAGGCCTGGGATGAACTGGGGACCTCGAGAACCATCGAAGATCCGCACGGCGGGCACCTGAAGAGCGTCCTCCGAATCGTGAACGCCGACGCGATCCGGGAACGCCGGTTCAAGGTCGTGGTCGACGCCTGCCACGGAGCCGGTGGACCGCTCGCTGGCCGGCTGCTCCGGGCCCTCGGCGCCGAGGTGATCCTGCTGGGCGAGGTCCCTGATGGCCAGTACGATCACCCTCCTGAGCCGACCGAGGCCAATTTGCGAGCGTTCTCGGCGATCGTCCCGGCGGTCGGAGCCTCGGTGGGCTTCGCCCAGGACCCCGACGCCGACCGCCTTGCGGTCATCGACGAGAACGGCCGTTATATCGGTGAGGAGTTGACCCTCGCCCTCGCTGCTCGTCTCCGCCTCGAACAGGAGGCCGGCCCGGTGGTCCTTAACCTATCGACGTCGATGACCACCGAGAAGCTGGCCATCTCGCGAGGCTGCCCGGTCTTTCGAACCCCGGTGGGCGAGATCAACGTCGTGGAGCGGATGATCGACGAGGGAGCCATTCTGGGCGGTGAGGGGAACGGCGGCGTCATTGATCCCAGGATCGGATACGTCCGGGATAGCTTCGCGGGGATGGCGATGATCCTCGACCTGATGGCGACGACCGGCCGGTCAATCTCGGAACTGGTCGCCGAGCTGCCCCGATTTGCGATGATCAAGCAGAAGTTTGCACTCCCCGCCGGGATCGGCACCGCGACGGCAACCTGGCTCCAGGAGCAGACCGGCGCCTTGGTCGACGGACTTCCGGGAGCAAGGGTTGACGCCCGAGACGGGTTGCGATTGGAGTGGGAAGACCGCTGGGTACATGTCCGGTCCAGCAACACCGAGCCGATCGTCCGGGTGATTGCCGAAGCGCCCGAGGAGACCGACGCCATCGACCTCTGCGGCCAGGTCGCGCGGACACTCGGCATCGCGGAGGATTCACGGCGATGAACTCGACGAGCTGGCCCCGGTTCTCGAAGCCGCCATCGGCGGCGTTCGTTGACGTCGATGGCACGCTCCTCGCCCACACGACCACGTTCCTCTTCGCGCGAATTCTCTATCGAAGGGGACTGATCCGGCGATCGTTCTTCCTCCGCGCGCTGTACCACGGCCTGCAACATAAGTTTGGCCGGCTTGACTACGGACGACTCATCGAAATCGGCCTGGGCTACATCCAGAGCATCCCGGTCGCTGAGCTCGAACGGATCGCCGCCGAGAACTTCGAGGAACACGTCAAGCCCCGGCTCTACCAGGGGGTGGTCGAGCATTTCGCCTCGCTCCGTGCCGAAGGGACACCCCTCCTGCTGGTCTCGTCGTCGCCCGGCCTGGTGATCCAGCCGCTGGGAACCTACCTGGGCTGCTCCGACCTGCTCACGACCCCCATCGTCATCGAGCGCGGCCGGCTGATCGGCACGGGTTCCGGACCTCCCTGCTATGGCGAGGGAAAGGTCTACTGGGCCTCGCGATGGGCCTCGGAGCACGGGATCGATCTCGATCGGGCCGTCGCCTACGCCGACAACTGGAGCGATCGCCTGCTGCTGCAAAAGGTCGGCCGCGCCGTCGTCGTCCGGCCGAAGGGTCGCCTGCTCCGACTGGCTCGCTCCCGAGGCTGGGACATCGTCCGGCCCCTCCGACCTTCGATCCCCGGAATCGGCGGTCGCGACCGGACCTCCGGCATGCGGACCGAGGATGCAGGCTGATCGCCTGATCGCTGATCGATCCCTCTCGGATGGACGACCGGGCCCGATCTCGATATCTTCGATCCCTCATCCAGGCCGCCCCTCGATTCGCACTGGCGGCCGAAAAGACTGGGAGTGCCTCCAAGATGCTGAGCGAGGATCTGCTGTCGATGATCGCCTGCCCGATCGGCAAGGCCAGGCTGCGCCAGGAGGGCGAAACGCTCGTCTGCACCCGATGCGGGCCCCGCTTCGCGGTCAAGGACGAGATCGCCGACCTCCTTCCTGACCATGCCGAGCTTCCCGAGGGATGCCGGGCCCTCGCCGACCTGGAATGCGTCCGATGCGGAGATGCCCGGGTCGATTGAGGTCAATCCCCGGTCGTCAATTCCATCGACGGGCCATCTTCCAGGTGGACGACATCTCCGACCTTCATCTGCCGTCGCTTGCGCAGTTCGACCTCGCCGTTGACGAACACCCTCTGCTCGCCAATGAGCGACTTGGCCTCGCCGCCGCTCTGTACCCAGCCGGCCCGCTTGAGGACCTGGGTCAAATTGATCGGCTCGTCGCCAATTTTCAGAGTCGAAAGCGGCTCGCTCATTGCGT
>DAHZZC010000611.1 GCA_027435495.1 Planctomycetales bacterium | reverse complement strand
CGGCCAGGACCACCCGGCCCTCGCGGACGGCCCGCAATTTCGACCAGCCTGGGAGCGATTCCAGGGTCGCCATCTCGCGGCGGGTCCGCTCCAGGTCGAAGCCGCAGGGAGCGATGATCAGCCAGTCGGGATCGGCCTCGCGGACGCGGTCCCAGTCGATTGCGGCGGAATGCTCTCCGCGCTCGCCGAGGGCGAGTCGGCCGTTTGCCGCGTCGACCAGTTCCGGGCCCCAGTTCCCCATCGCGAAAACGGGATCGATCCACTCCAGGACAACCACCCCCGGCGCTGGACGGTCCTTCACCGCCTCGTGGACGGCCGCGATCCGCGATCTCATCGACGCGATCAACTCGGCCGCCTCGCGATCCCGCCCGATCGCCTGTCCGATCGCGGCAATCCCCTCGTAGATTCCGCCGACGGTCCCTGCGCCCAGCGCCAGGACCTGACTGGCGGCGACGCAGCCGGCCCGGCCAACGTCGCCCGGGGTCACGGCACAGACCTCACAATGCTCCTGGGTGACGAGCAGGTCGGGCCTCAAGGAATCGATGAGAGCCGTGTCGACGTGATACAGCGGCTCGCCGGCTTTCAGGCGGCGACGGACCTCGGCATCGATCTGGCCGCTCGGCATCTGGACGTCGAACGCCGGTCGGGTGCAGGCCGGTAGCGAGGCGACCCACGAGGGGTTGTCACACTCGTGGGAACGACCGACGAGATGCTTGCCGGCGCCGAGTGCCGAGACGATCTCCGTCCCGCTGGCGAGCAGGGAAACGATGCGCATGGGGACTCCGTCGGGGCGAACTTCGGGATCTGGCCGGGATGCTCGATGAGCCTGGCCATCATTTCCTGGAGGCGGGCGTTTCGCTCGATTTCTTCCTCGGCTCGTACTCGGCGAGACGGTCGGCGACGAGCCCCCGGCGGACCAACTCCTCCTCGGGGATCGCGCCGAGGTCGTGTGTCTGTTCGATCCAGCGATCGAGTGCGGTACGCATGGCGAGCAGGGTCGATCGGTGGGCGGGGTCGTTGGCGAGGTTGTGGACCTCGTCGGGATCGGCCTCGGTGTCGTAAAGCTCCTCAACCGGCTTGGTCGGGGCGAAGAAGGCGTCCTGGATCGGGTCGAGCTTCCCCTCGGCGTGGAGCCGTCGCCATTCCTGCATGGTCGGCATCAGCTCGCCGTAGGCGATCCGCTGAGCATACGGCAGCTCAGGGTGGAAGTTTCGGATGTAGTGGAATCGGGGGCCGCGGCCACCCCGGATTCGGTCCGGGGTCTCGTCCATCCGGTCGCGGGCTGCGAAGGCATAATCGGGCGGCGGGCCGGCCTTCGGGCCGACGATCACCCGTCCCTGGAACTCCGAGGGGACCGCGACTCCGGCCAGGCTCAGGGTTGTGGCCGGGAGGTCGAGAAAAGTGACGATATCCTCGCGGACCGACCCCGGGGCGATCTGGCCGGGCCATCGGACGATCAGCGGGACGTGAGTCCCCGAATCGTAGACCCAACGCTTGCTCCGGGGTAGGCCGCGGCCATGGTCGCCGGTGAGGATCACGACCGTTTTCTCCGCCAGACCGGCGCGCTCGAGGGCGTCGAGGACCTCGCCCACCTTCCGGTCGACGGCCGTGACGAGGTCGTAATAGTTCGCCAGATCGCGGCGGACGAGAGGCGTATCGGGATGATAGCGCGGGACCCGCATCCGGGACGGGTCGTGACGCTCGGCCAGCGGAACCTGGGCGAGGTTGCGGGCCAGTTGATCGGCGGGGGCCCGGATCTGGCTCTCGTGCGAAACGAAGATGTTGAAGAAGCCGAAAAAGGGAACCTTGGGAATGTCCTTCGTCCAGTCGGTCACGACGTCGAAGGAGTTCGGCGGGATCTTGAAGTTGAAGTCGGTTTTGCCGAACGGGCTTTTTGTGGGCCAGCAGACCTGATACCCGCCGCGCCGGAGGTAGTCGGTGAACATCGGCGGCGGCTTCAGGAGGGTCGACCGCATGTGATGCGTGCCGATGCTCGTCGGATACCGGCCCGTGATCAGCCCCGATCGGCTGGGGGCGCAAACCGGGGCGTGGGTGAAGCATCGGGTGAAGCGTGCGCCCTCTCGCGCGAGACGGTCGATGTTCGGCGTCCGGGCCTCGGGATCGCCGTAGCAGCCAAGCTCGGGGCCCATGTCCTCGCCGATGATCCAGACGATGTTCGGCCGGTCGGTGGGCGCCGTCCCGAGGGCCGGGGACGCCATCGAGCTCGCCGCAATCGCGGCGAATAGCAGGCGCATGTTCTTCATGGGGCTTCTCGCGGAGTAAGAACCTTGCCGGGAGCCGTCGTTCGACGTCCCTCGTCCCTACTCCACGAAGCCGGCCGGCCGAATTCAAGAGGGCGACGGTCGAAATTGGCGCGGGCCCTCTCGGAGCCCGCGCCGGTGGCCGCTATTACTGGATCGTCGCGGAGACGGCCTTCTCCTGGCCGTCGGCTGCACTCCTGACGCTCATGTTGAGCTGGTTGTTAGACGCGGCGTTGGCGATGATCCAGGCGAGGTTGCCCCGTTGCTCGGTCAGGTAGCCGTTAATCGAGTAGATCACATCGCCGGACTGGAGCCCGGCCCGCTGTGCGGCCGTGCCGGGATAGACATTGGTGACCTTCATCCCGCGACGGCCACTTGCATCGACGACCGGCTCTTCATCAATACCAAGATAGCGGCCCTGAGCCGGCATCGCGGCCGAGGCGCTTGCCGCCGGGGCGACGTAGGCCGAGCTGTAGGTCGTTACCTCGCCCGGAGCCGCATAAGTGGTGGAGTCATACGGGTAGCCGTATCCATAACCGCTCGAATAGCCATAGCCGCCCGGATAGCCGCCCGAGTAGTAAGGATAGCCATACGCGCCGCCATAACCGCCGCCGTAACCATAGCCCAGACCGCCATAGCCCAGACCGCCATACCCCAGCCCGCCGTA
>DAHZZC010000610.1 GCA_027435495.1 Planctomycetales bacterium | reverse complement strand
CTCCCCCTCATCTCCTCGAAGAGCGTCGGCACCGAGGCGGTTGAGCACCCTGGGAGAGGGATATTTTCGCCGCTGTAGGAGTTGGACTGGTTGGCGAGTGGGTGGGAGAGTGGGCGTGCGCTGGTGGGGGATTGGGCTGAGGGGCGACAGGGGCAGACAAGAATACCGATAGAGAGAAACTGAAATTGGAATATTATCATAAATTGTTATTGGGCCACAACAATTCCACAGCAGGGCGGGACACCCTTGTCCCATGGGACAGACATGGGCAAAACGTGGAACTTACTGCCGCTAAAAGATTTGCTGAAATAACCCGCTGGGTTCCCATGTGGATGCAATGTGGTTCTAGTCCGGATTTTCTAGGTTCAGGTCCTGGTGGGCCACCTGGCTTGCGCATGGCCATAACTTGGCCCTTTGTGTCGCGTGAGCGGTGTTCTGGTGGTCTAGGCTCCCGAGCCGCCGAGACGGTGCCGGCGCTCCCGTTGCCGCCGCCGACGTTCCGTTCGCTTGCCGCCCCACGCGAACGCGTCGGGGCCGCGTCCCAGTGGGCCGCGACGGTTTCGAGCCAGGCGATGATCTGGTCGGTCGATTCGGGGTGCTGGCCGTCCAGTGCCCGTCGCTTGAGGATCCGCACCGCTGGCTCTCCACCATGTTCAGCCACGACCCGCCCGCCGCCGTGCCGGGGCGCCAGGGCAGCGGTCCCCTCGGCGTTGAAGCGGGCGACGAGGTGGGCGACGGCGTCACCCGAGCGGCGGATGACGGCGCGGACAGCGGACGGATCGGTTTCGCCCAAGGCGACGGCCAGGAGGATGCGGGCCCCCTCGACCTTGATGGCCGAGGCGACCCGCGATCGAATGACCCGGGTTCGCTCCTGGCGTTCCGTCTCCATCAGTTCGCGGAGCCGATCCTTCTTGCGGCGGGACATGGCGGCCTCCGTGCCGCATGACCCTGGCCGTTATACCTTACCTGGTCGATGAGGGCCGCCCTCAAGCCAGGTGACCCAATCGAACATCGGGCCGGAAATGCGAACTTTTCGGCGGCTTGCGGTCATTCGGATCGTGAGGCCGGGCGATTGACGACTCTCGGCCTCGGATCGCCTTCGCGCACCCGATAAAACCGATCCGCGGCCAGCTCGCCGAACCTCTGAACCTGCCCTGAAGGCCAGCGGATCTCCACCGATTCGGCCGATGACGCACTCCCCAGCCCGAAGTGCAGTCGGGGGTCGCTCGACGACGCATAACTCCCGCCCCCCGTCCGCCAGGCAACCCGCCGACGCCCCCCCGCCGTCACCGTGACCCGGGCACCAATCGCCTCTCGATTCGAGGTCGTCCCCTCCAGTTGGAAGGTCAGAAAATGGCCGGCCCCGGGCGTCTGGTTGTGGAAATACGCCAGAGGACTCTCCTGCGCAACGATCAGTACATCCATCCGACCGTCGTTGTCGAGGTCGGCAACCGCCAGTCCGCGGCCGATTCGGGGGACCGTCCACGGATCGCCGGCCGATCGCGTCGCATCCACCAACCGGCCGTCCGGACCACCAAGCAGAAGCTGTGCGGGCATCGCGTAGGGCGTTCCGGGACGCAGGTCGTGAATGTGGCCGTTGGCCGTCGCCAGGTCGAGATGACCGTCGTTGTCGACGTCGAGCATCCCCACGCCGAAGCCGAGCAAAAACCGGCTCGGCGCCTTCAGTCCGACGGCCGACGTCGCATCGGCGAACATCCCACCACCCAGGTTCCGGTAGAACGTGGTCGACTCACCAAAAAAATTGGTCACGACCAGGTCGGGCCGGCCGTCGCCGTCGAGGTCGCCACAGGCCACGCCCATCCCCGCCTGATAGCCGCCCTCGGAATTGCTCGCCACTCCCGAGGAATGCCCAACCTCCTCAAACCGCATCCCGCCCAGGTTGTGCCAGAGGTAGTTCGCCGTCATGTCATTGGCGACGAACAGATCCACGCGTCCGTCGTCGTCGATATCCGCCGCGACGACTCCGAGACCGCGGCCGTCCCGATCGATGATCCCGGCCGCCTCCGTGACATCCACGAACCGTCCGGAATCATTTCTGAAGAGATGATCAGAACATGCGGAAAAGGCCAGTGGCGGGCAAGAAACCACGCGATTCTGGAGCGCCGGGTCGCGGCAGACTCGGGGATGGTCGGCGTCCCAGTTCAGGTAATGGCAGACGTACATGTCGAGATCGCCGTCGCCATCGAGGTCAAAAAGTCCCGTGGAGTCTGGCCAGGTCTCGACTCCGCCGAAGCCGGCGCGGTCGGTGATGTCCTCGAACGTGCCATCGCCGCGATTCCGATAGAGGGCATAATGCTGCCACCGGGTGACGAAGAGGTCGGGATGGCCGTCGTTGTCGATGTCGCCCGCCGTGACGCCGAACCCAAAGCCGCCGGGCGTTTTCGAGAGGCCTGCGCGGTCGGTGGCGTCCTCGAAGGTGCCGTCGCCTCGGTTGCGAAAGAGCCGGTCGCCCGATCGAGTCGAGTTGTCAGCGAGGGGCGGGAACCGACCGCCCTGGACGGCGTATAGATCGAACCAGCCGTCGCCGTCGTAGTCGAGCACGGCGACGCCCCCGCCGATCGTCTCGGGGATCTGGTGCTCTGGCGTCCTTCCATTCTGATAGGTAAATCGAAGCCCGACCTGCGCGGCATCATCGCGAAAGGCGACCGCGGCCCGATGAGTGAGGCGAGTCTCGGGCGAGGAGGGCGCCGGAAGTGGATGGTCGATCATCGCGCCGTCGATCGAGGGATCGGGCTGGGCCTTCAGGCGATCGAGCTCTGCGCGGGCCTTCGGATCGGTGGGCCAGAGCGAAATCAGGAGCATCAGCCAGCCCTCGGCCTCGAACCGGCGTCCAAGCTGCTCGGCGAGCCGGGCGCGCTCGCGGAGGTCGTCGATCGGGATTGGGTTGCGATCGGCGACCAGGAGCCGACGATACGCCTCCCGGTCGCGCAGGGCCTGTTCCTGCCGCTTCCGAATCTCGGCGGCGCGATCGGCCTTGCCATCGAGACGCGCCAGCTCGGCGAGTCGATCGAGGGCGCGAGTGTCGCCCGGCTCGATCGCAACCAACCGCTCGAGCGCCGATCTTTCGGCCGGGCGATCGCCCGAACGCGCGGCGTCCCAGGCGCGGATCGCCCAGATTTCCGAGGGATCGAAGCGATACGCCGGAAGCCTCGCTAGCTCTCGACGAGCCACCTCGACCGACCCCGACGCCATCGCCCATCGGAGCAAGGCGCGCGAGACAATGGCGTCGAGCCGCGGGTCGACCATCCGGGCGGCGTCGCACCGATCGAGCCATCGACGGGCGTCATCGTACCGGCCGTATCGCGTCTCCAGCTCAGCGTGCGCGAGCCATCCGTATGGATCGCCCTGCGCGTTCCGATCGGAGCGGTCGAGGATCGGCTTCAACTCCTCCTCGGCGACGACCACCGAATCGAGCCGCCAGTGCTCGCGAAGCGCGGCCGCACGGTCCACGGGCGAGCCAAGCCGGACGATCTGACGGAGGAGTCCGCGCATCTCGTCGACGCGCCCTTCCCACAACAACAACTCCGCGAGCGCCCAACGCGCGGGCATCGCGACCGTGCCACCCGACTCGATCGCCGCGCGGAAGGAACGCTCGGCATCGCCAAGCCGGCCGAGATTGCGGACGAGGAGCCGCCCCTCGGCCAGCCGCGCAGGCCCCGCCATGGGCGACCATTCCCGGATGGATCTCCAGGCCGAGAGCGCCTCGACCGAATGACCGAGCCGGGCCTCGCACTCGCCCAGCAGGAACGCGACCTCGTCGTTCCGAGGCCACCAGGCCGCCACGCCCGCGAGCCGGTCTCGCGCGGCGGCGAGGTCGCCCGCCTTCATCCGATCGCGCCCGAAAGCAAGCCCCGCGCGGACCCTCCATCCGCCGACGACCGTCCAGCCGGCCCATCCGAGCATCGCCATCACCAGGACGGCCGAGATCCCCGCAACCCACCGCCGACGCCCGATCACGGCGACCGCCGCCCGGCGACCACACGATCATCGGCCGTTCGATGTTCCAGCCGATAAAGAGCCTCTTGCGCCTCGGAGTCGCCGGGGTCGCGCCTGACGGCCAGCCTCAGCCAGGCACGGGCCTCCATCTCGCGGCCGATCGCCGCGCAGGCCAGACCGAGCTCTCTCGGCATGGCCGGGTCCTTCTCGCCCTCGGTCGTCGCCGCTCTCGAGACCAGCGCCCAGAGTTTGTCATGCCGCCGGGCCGATTCGAGATACAGCCTGGCCTCGTCCGTCCGGCCGAGCATTGAGAGAGCGGTTCCCAGTCCGTGGATCGCCAGGCGGTCGGTCGAGTCGGCGTCGGCCGCGAACCGGAAAGCCCGCACGGCCGCCTCACCATCGTGCCGCCGGAGCGCGAGCTGGCCGCGGAGCCGGGCCAGACCCGGATGATCGGCCGGCCCCTCATCGAGCAGCTTGCCGGCCGCGTCGAGCGCGCCCTGGTCCATCGCGAGCAAGACGCGGGCCGCCCTCGCGTCGGGGTCGGAATCGGGGAGCGGCGCCAGGATGCGACGGGCTTCACCAAGCCGGTCGAGCCGCCGCATCGCCTCGGCCAGCGAGAGCCGCGACCATCGATCGTCCGGATCCGCCGCCACATACCTCTCCAGCGCGGGGAGATCGCCCCTCGGGTTCCAAACCGTGTTCCGCGTCTTTGTCCAGTGGAGGATATACGGGAAATCCAGGGCTTCCAGGCGGAGCAACTCGTTGAGCGTCGCGTCGAGTTCCGCCTGCCGGCGCTGGATGTTGTAGATGTAAACCAACTCGCGACGCGGTTTGATGCCGTCCGGAAGCAGCCGGATCGCATCGAGGAACAGGGCCTCGGCCGAACGCGGGCGACCCCGGCCGATCTCGATCTGCCCAGCCCGGTGACGGGCGAGCGGCGCCCCGGCGTCGGTGTCGGGAATGGCGGCCAGCTCGACGAGGGCGCGGTCCTCGTCGCCGACGGCGTGAGCGACCTCGGCCCGAAGCAGGCGATCCACCGTGTTGGGCGGCCGAAGCGGCTCCAGTTGGCGCAAGAGCGTGTCTGCCTCCGCCAACCGGCCAGCCTTATACGCGGCATCGGCCTGGAGGAACAGTCGGTCAGGGTCGGAACCTAGACGCCAGCCCCTCATCGCCCCAACAAGGACCGCCAGAAGGATCAAGCCCGCGATCACCCCTCCGCCAACGATCCGCGATGATCGCCAAATCGACCCGCGCGGGCTGTTCGACTCCTTGGTATCTCCGACCGCGCCCTTCGACATCCCGATGCCCCTTTCCCGCTCGTCCACCCCCTCTCGATCCGGCGAGCCCCGGGTCAATTCCCCGGGGGCCGCCGTCCCGCCGGGCCGGTCACTTCGACTTCTTCTCCTTCTCCTTCTCCGCCTCCTTCTTTTCCGGCGGCGGAACCGCCTTCTTGGCGTAATCTCCCTTCTTCATCATATCCTGCATCTCCTTGACCAAGGGTTCCAGGGGCTTGACATCGGTCGGCTTGAAGCCTCCCGGTCCCTCGTCGACGACGTCGCCGCCGCAGCCAGCCAGAAACCCGGCCAGCACCATCCCTACGATCTTCGGACGAATTCGACTCATTGTCGCGGACTCCATCGTACCTCAATAACAGAAAGATCGCCGTGTCGTCCGGCTCCAGTCGACCCGCGAACGACCGAGGCGGCTCATCGGCCCTTCGCCGAGGAAACCGATCCTGGCGGCGGCGGAGTCTCCGGCGCGGTGGTGCCGGCCGGCTGGTCCTTCGATGGCCCGACCTGGGCCTGCATCTTTCGGGTCATCTCTTCGCGAAGCGGGGCGAGCGCGGAGGTATCGGTTCCCTTGAACGGAAACGTTCCCTGTTCAAGGGCGGGATCCTCGCCGCAACCGGCCACGGTCAGGGCCATCGCGACGAGGACCAGGCCCGCGATCGTCGGCGATCGGTCTCGGCGCATTGGTTTGCCCACGCTCCAGCCCGGCACGGAAATGTCGGCCGACCGGCCGGGCGTGCCCCCCGGCCGGTCGAACATTGACCCCGCCAGCCTGGTATCCACGCGACGGTCCCGGACTAATAGGAGTCCGAGCTGATCGCCTCGCCACCGTTCCGGGTGCCGAGATTCCACCAGACCTGGTATTGAATGCTCTCCTTGATCCACTGAACGTGGCCGTCGGCGAAGCAAATATTGATGCCGCCGGGATGGTTGGAGCTTGGGGGGATGGCGTCCATGAACTCGCCGTAGGAGGTCGAGTAGAGGTTGTTGCTAGCGGCGCATCCCTGCTTGTTGGGCGGGACGAAGTGGTTATAGGCGTCCCACTTCAGGCAGCTCGCGGCGTTGGCGGCGAGCCAGATGTTGCCGTTGACCGGGTAGGCGATCGACCCGCTGAGGTTCTTCGAGGTGTAGGTTCCCGGGATCGCCATG
>DAHZZC010000609.1 GCA_027435495.1 Planctomycetales bacterium | reverse complement strand
GCAGCAGAAGCGGGTGAGGTCGTCCGTGGGCATGGCAAGTCCTGGGCCGATCCCTGTGGCTGATTCGGGTCCTGGACCTTCACTTTACCCACTGGTACAATCCTATTCAATGGCCGCTGGACACCA
This sequence comes from Planctomycetales bacterium, assembly GCA_027435495.1. Taxonomy (GTDB): domain Bacteria; phylum Planctomycetota; class Planctomycetia; order Isosphaerales; family Isosphaeraceae; genus JAKAUH01. The sequence goes on along the minus strand of DAHZZC010000609.1, from coordinate 5,781 downwards.
CCGTTTTTCGTGGTTCGTCCTGAATCTCCCGTCGGTTCCTCGCAATCGAGAAAGCAGTCGGGCGGGATGTCGGAACGGGTCTCGACGCGGCCGGAGGGCCACTGGATCTCCAGGCGGTCGAGTTTCGGAGCATCACCAAGCCCGATCGCGAGGCGCGGGTCACTCGCGGAGATGTAACTCCCTCCGCCAATGACTGTACGAACGATCGAAACTGGCCCGACATGGGCGGTCAAGCGGGCACCGATGGCGTCGCGGTTGGGGATCCGGCCGCGGAGACGGATTGTTAGCCGGTGTCCGCGTCTGGGAGACTCGTTCCAGAGGACAACGCTCGGCTCGTGATGGTGGACGATCACCAGGTCGAGGTCGCCGTCGTCGTCGAGGTCGCCGACCGCCAGGCCTCGGCCCATGTGGAGCTTCCGGAAATACTCGCCGGCACCCTCGGTGACATTTGCGAGCCGGCCACCGCCGCGATTCCGCCAGAGGATCGGTGGATTTTCGTAGGGGTAGAGTTGAGTTGGCTCGCGGCGGATGTGGCCATTGGTCGAGACCACATCGAGCCAGCCATCGAGATCGAAATCAGCGAAAGCGGTGCCCCATCCGGTTAGGTTTCGTGTGTCGGCAACCAGGCCGGTCTCGTCGGTCGCCTCGCGGAAGTACCGGGAGCCGTCGGGCAGGGCGCCCGGGCGCCAGAGCGTACTGTGCTCGCCGAAGAAATGGGTAATCATCACTTCGGGCAGGCCGTCACCGTCGAGGTCGCCGTGGGCAATCCCCATGTTGGCCTCGGAGACGCCATCACCGTTGACCGCGACCCCGAGGGCCTCCGCGCGGTCCTCGAACGTCCCATCGCCTCGGTTGATCCAAAGTGCGTTCGGCATCGCGTCGTTCGCGACTAGAAAATCGATCCGGCCGTCTCCGTCGAAGTCCGAGGCCACCACGCCCATTCCCCGCCCGTTCCCCGCGATCCCCGCCCGATCGGTGACATCCGTGAAATGGCCGCCGCCTTCGTTCCGAAAGAGGACATCGGGCTGGCCGGGGAAATTCGCCGGCATCCCGTAATCCGGCGCACCGGTTTTCGGATCGCGGTGGAAGGGCGCCTGCGCCGGGTCGAAGGTAAAGTATCGAGCCACGAAAAGGTCGAGATCGCCGTCTCCGTCGTAATCCGCGAACGCCGCCCCCAGGCTCCAGAGTCCGCAGCCGACCCCGGCTGCTTCGGTAGCGTCGGTGAACCGGCCGCCCTCGTTGCGCCAGAGGGTGTTCCGGCCGTACCGGGTGACGTAGACGTCGGGATCTCCGTCGCTGTCGTAATCTGAAACGGCCACTCCCTGCCCGTACCCGCGGGGTACCAGGCCAACTGCGGCCGAGACATCCTCAAACTTTCCGTCTCCCCGGTTGCGGAGCAAAACATCGGCCATCGGCCGTATCTTCCCTGGCTGGAGCGGACCTCCCTGCGCGAAGAAGAGATCAAGCTGACCGTCGCCATCAAAGTCGAGCAGTCCGATCCCTCCGCCGGTCGTCTCGACCGGCCAGGCCCGGCCAGTCTCGCCCCGCTCGAAGCGGAAGGGAAGCTCCTGCACGCGAAATCTTAGCGGCGTGGGATCGTCATGAACCAGGGCTCCCGAGTCGCCTGAAGTCGAAGCGATCGGCACCAGATCCTGACCGCATCCTGGCACAAGCCCGAGCGTGATCAACACCGGTAAGAGGAACATTCGCCGTTCCATGAGACCCTCGCGAGGATTCTGTCCGGCTCCTATCTCCTCCGTCTGCTCTCGCGGCGCTCATGATTCCCGGGATTACCCGGGGCTTGCCTCAAGGCCTGGGCGAGATCGGGCGGAGATCGAGCACTCGATAGCGATCGTCAAATTCTGTCACTTCGATCGTATGATCGGCCGGGATATTGCGGAAGACCTGCCTGGTCCGGCTGGTCGGCCAGTAGACTTCGAGGGTCGCCACCTGCGTAGCGCGGGCGAGGCCGATGGTTTGCTCCATCGGATTGCCACCGAAGCTGCTGCCCGACGAGATCTGGCGATGGACCGTTGCCGGGCGATCGCCGGCCGTGAGAACCTTGATCCGGGCCCCAATCGCCGCCCGGTTCGTCTTCTTGCCGACGAGCCTGACAGTGAGCCAGTGGTTTCCCTGTCCCGGGTTTTGGAAAAGAAGATTGTGATACTTGTCGCCGCTGACGCCGCCTCCCATCTCGACGAAGAGGTCGAGGTCGCCGTCACGGTCCCAGTCGCCGCAGGCCACGCCGTGCCCCTTCTGGAGATGTCCCGTCCGCGACGAGGACGAGATATCGACGAACCGTTTCCCCTCGACGTTCTTGAGCATCCGGTTCGGGACCAGGAAGCCAAAGCTCAGTCCCCCAGTGGCGTGGTACATGTCCAGCCATCCGTCATTGTCGAAGTCGCCGTAGTTCGATCCCATAGTCGCGAAGAAAACCCCGAGGCCGGTGGAAAGACTGACGTCCTCGAAGCCCTTTCCCTCCAGGTTGCGATAGAGCCGGTTGCCGGTCCGTTCGACGGGCATCCCCAGGAGTCCAGCGACGACGTCATCCATCGGCCGGTCGTAGTAGACGGCGAAGAGATCGAGCCATCCGTCGTTGTCGTAATCGAAGGACCAGCAGGAGAAGCCCTTCGGGCCATCGATCCCCATTGGGCTGGTGACCTCCTCGAACCGGCCCTCGCGGTTGTTGTGGTAGAGCCGGGCGGCGTCGGCCATGTTGTTGACGAAGAGGTCCGGGAAATCGTCGTTGTCGTAGTCGAGCCAGGTGCATCCCTTGGCGAAACGTTCACGGCTTCCCTGAACGGCGGCCCGCTGGCCTACTTCCTCGAACGTCCCGTCGCCCCGATTACGGTAGAGCCGGTTCGGCTGCTTCTCGCAGGCGATAAAGAGATCGACGTGGCCGTCGTTGTCGTAGTCGGCCCATGCAGCGGCGTTGGAATTCACCGGGTCGAGAAGCCTGGCACGCTTCGTGACGTCTTCGAATCGACCACCACCGAGGTTGCGGAGCAACGAAGGCCGCATCGGCCATTCGTGCCAGGCCCCGCGCGGAATGAAGACGTCCAGATGTCCGTCGTTGTCGAAATCGGCCTGGTAGCAGACCAGACCGCCGAGCTGATCGGTGAGCCCGGCCTTCTTCGTCCGATCGACGAAAGTTCCGTCACCGTTATTATGATAGAAGGCCATGTGCTCGGTCGGGTCGTGGCAGGTGATAAGGATGTCGAGCCGACCGTCCTCGTCGAAGTCGTCCATGATCGCGCCGCCCGACTCGTTGATTCGGTCGCCGAGCCCGGTTGAATGGCTGATCTCGCGAAGGCGCCGATGTCGAACTCGGAGTGAAAGAACCTGGAAAGGTCGAGTCGATACCGGGGATCGACCTTCTCGGGGTACTCGCCGAGGGTCATATGAGCGAGGTTAAGGAGCCAGCGCGCCTGCAGGTCGTCGGGAAACTGGTTGAGGTATTCCGTGAAGTGGCGGATGGCGATCCTTGAGCCTGTCGGCCTGGTATGGACGGCCGACGGAGCGATCGGAAGCAGGCAGGCGCTGTCACCAAGGCACATCAGACAGTTCTCGTCCTCGCCTCGGCGGAGGGCCGAGACGCCCTGGAGGAACAGGACCGTCCCGAGCGCCGACCGAGAAAGCTCCAGGTCGGACCGAATGAGCGTTTTCAGCTCCTCCCAGACCTCGTATGCCTGCGCGGGCCGGCCCTCATAGCCGAGAAGAATCGCCTTGAGGTAGAGAGACGAGAACTTGCCGTTGCGGGTGAGCCCTGGATCGGCCAGTTGTCGCTCGACAATGGCAAGACCCTGATCGCCCGGCCGTTTCCAGTGTTCGGCAATCTCCGCGAGCGAGGCATCGGGCCGCCAGGGATTGACCGCGAACAGGGCCGCCGTGAATCCTCCCTGGTCGATCGGCGGCGAGAGTGGACGATACCGGATGTTCGGGAGGAACAGCCGCCCGTCGTCGGCTCGGGGCGGGACGGGCTCGACCTTGACCACCTCGGTCTTCGTCGCCCACCGAGGCAGAAGCCGAAGCGAGACGACTCCCACGACCAGCAACAGCACGGCGGCGAGCATCAGGCGACGATACATCAAAGGCTCCTTCCCGAGCGTATTCAAGATGGTCAATCGAAATATCATTGTAAACGCCATCAGGAGTTGCCCGGGACCCTCTGCCCGATCCATTTCCACGAGATCCGTAGGGGATCGCTTCCCAGATCGGGTCTCCGCCGTCGATAATGTTCTCTCGGGCTGGGGCGACGCCTTCGATGAAGAAACCGTCGAAGGTCCCACTCGGGATGGCCGTCCCTCATCCGAGACCATGATCCAATCCGGCTGCAAGCACCACCACGGATCGACCTCGGGAGCAGATCGACCATGCGGATTAGGCGATGGCGAGGTTTCCGCCCGTTCGGGGAACCTCTCGACGGTCGATGGCTGCCGTCTGGTTTCACACCCTCGCAGATCGTCGACGCCTACGGACTGGGTGGGATCGTCTTTCACTCATCCACGGGCGCCTCAATCGCGGCTGACGGAACCGGTCAAACGATCGCCATTGTTGACGAGTACCACGACGCGAACTTGCAGGCGTCGCTCAACGTCTTCGATATGCAATATGGGCTGCCGAGCCTCACGGTCAACGTGATCAATCAGGCCGGTAACCAGTCGGATTCCGGCTGGGCGACCGAGGAAACGCTGGACGTCGAATGGGCCCATGCCATCGCCCCCGGCGCTAAGATTACAGTGGTTGAGTCGTCGCCCGGCACGACTTCCAGCCAGGAATTCACCAACCTGATCAACGCGGTGAAAACCGCAAGCCAGGCGCCGGGTGTCTCGGTTGTCTCCATGAGCTGGGGTTACACCGAGTCCAGCGGTGAGTCCTCCAACGATTCAACCTTCCTGGCGTCAGGTGTCACCTTCATCGCGGCGAGCGGCGACAGCGGTGTAATCCAGTGGCCCTCGACGGCGCCCGGAGTCCTCTCGGTCGGTGGGACCTCGCTCACCCTTTCCGGCTCGGGCGGATACGGCTCGGAGACCGGATGGAACAACGCCGGTGGCGGCGTCAGTTCTTTCGAGACCGAATCGTCCTTTCAGAAGGTTGTGCAGACGACCGGCAACCGGAGCACGCCTGACGTCTCCTTCGATGGAAATCCGCAGACGGGCGTTTCGATCTACGTGATCCCGCCGGGAGCCCCCGCCGACCAGGGAAAGTGGGGAGTTGTCGGCGGGACAAGCGTCGGTGCGCCGGCCTGGGCCGGGATCATGGCCATCATCAACCAGGGCCGCGGCTTGGTCGGCCTGGCATCCCTGACGGGCGCAACCCAGGCCTTGCCCACAATTTACGCCCTACCGGCCTCGGACTTCAACAAGGCACCGATCTCCGTCGGCGGGAGCGTCTCAAACATGGCGATCGGCACGTCTAACTACAACACGCAGGCGGGCCTCGGTTCGCCAGCCGGCGCTGCGTTCATCGACGCGATGGTCAATAGTACAACGTCGGCCTCCACGCCGAGTCCCTCGCCGACGTCGAGCCCCGGCACACCGCCGGGCCTCAGGCCCTCGCCACCTCCCATCCCAATCTTCGGGCCATCGCCGACCCCACCGCCGGTGATTGGCCCGCAGCCGGCCCCTCTGCCGACCCCGACCCCATCCACTGAGAGTCTGTGAACTAAACGCGTTGTTCTGCTCCCCGACCTGAAGGATCTCGGCCCATGAGTGGTGGTATGCCTTCTGAGATCAATGTCGGCCGGGGTTCGACATCGCGTCTCCGGGGTCCGCACGGTCG
>DAHZZC010000608.1 GCA_027435495.1 Planctomycetales bacterium | reverse complement strand
ATCCGTCGATGTCGGGTCGGCTCGACTGGGCCGAGGCGGAGTCGCTGCCGCACGACGACGCGACGTTCGATGCCTGCTGGAGCGTCGGCGGGTTCAACTACTTCCGCGACCACGAGGCCGCCCTTCGCGAAATGCAGCGCGTGACGCGTCCGGGGGGCCCCATCGTCGTCGCGGATGAGGTGCCGGGGCTCCATCGCGCGGGGATCGGACACCTGATCGGCGTCCCTCGGATCGATGCGTACTGGCTCGGCGCGCTGGGGCTCGATCGGGCGTTCGTCGAGATGGTGCTCTCCTTCGACGTCGATCTGGATACGCTGATTGCGCGGGTCTGGCCGGCGGCAAGGCGCTTTCGGATCTGGCGCGGGATGGGGTACTGCTGGGTTTCTCGGATCGAATCCTGAGCGAAGGGGAGATGAGGTATGTCCACGACGAGTCCGGGGGCGGTTGAGGCGTCGCAATGGCTGCAACACTGGGACATCTGGCGATGCCCCTCCTGCCGTGGGAATCTCTCCGCGACCGACGAGGCCGCGCTCCATTGCCCCGAGTGTGGCGGGCGGTACCGACTCGATGACGGGATGCTTATCTTCCGAGATAAGACCGAGGCGAACAACGGCGTCGCACAGGAGTTCTACGACAGCCCGCTCTGGCCGAAGTTTCGGTTCTGGGAAAAATTCACCTGGTTGGTCAACGGCGGCGAGCGCCGGGCGCGGAACGCCGTTTTGAAGCACCTGCCCGATCGTCCGCAACTCGACCTGCTGGACATCGCGATCGGCGACGGCGTTTACCTCGACTGGCTCCCGCGCGGTTGGCGGATCGCGGGCGTGGATATTTCTCGGTCGCAACTCGACGCCTGTCGGCGACGGGCCGAGGCCGCAGGACGCGAGGTCTCTCTGGCCCAGTGCGAGGCCGAGGCGCTGCCCCTGGCCGACAACCGGTTCGACGCCGTACTGAGCATCGGCGCGTTCAATTATTTTAATGATCCCGAAGCGTCGCTCCGCGAGATGGTACGTGTGGCTCGCCCAGGCGCTCCGATCGTGGTCTCCGACGAGAGGCCCGATCTCACCGACCGAATGATCGGCCACAAGCTCGGCATCCCCTCGCTCGATCGTTGGATCGTCTCGCGGCTGATGAACCTCGGAGACTCCTTCACCGAGATGGTCGAGCAGCATCGCGACCTTGATGTCCTGGCCATCGCCCAGCGGGTTCTGCCGGATGCCGAGCTGTTCCCGGTCTGGCGTGGCGTCGGGTACGTTGTGGTCGGCCACGCGCCGAGGTGAGGAAGAGAGTCGGGACGGAGACGCCTTGCCATGCGGTTCATCACCCTGATCACCAAGAATGTGATTCATCGGCCGATGCGATCGGCGCTCACAGCGCTCGGGCTTTCGGTGGCGATCGCCGCGGTGATCGTGCTGGTGGGGATCTCATGGAACTTTGAGCGGTCGTTCCTGGCCATCTACCGATCCAAGGGAATCGACATGGTGATTGTTCACGCCGGGAGCAGCAACCAGCTTTCCAGCAGTCTCGAAGTGGGGATGGTCGACCGCCTCCGCCGGATCGAGGGCGTGGCCGACGCCGCGCCGACTTTGGTCGACACCGTCGCGTTCGAGGATCAAAACCTGGCGAGCGTGCTGGTCGATGGCTGGGAGCCGGATAGCCTGCTTTTCAAGGGGATTCGCATGCTTTCGGGGCGTCCGCTCCGCCGCGGCGATGATCGTTCGGTACTGCTTGGCCGGGTGCTGGCCCTGAACCTTGACAAGAAGGCGGACGACCCGATCCAGGTCTCCGGCGAGTCATTTCGGGTGGTTGGTGTCTTCGAGAGTGATAGCCTGTTTGAGAACGGCGCGCTGGTGCTTCCGCTCACCGTCTTGCAAAAGATGATGGGCCGCGAGGGGCAGGCGACCGGTATCGTGATCTCGGCCACGTCGTCTGACCCGGCCTTCCTCGACAGTCTCCGGCGCCGGATTGAGAGCCAGATTCCAGGCGTGGCCGCGACGCCGGCCCGGGATTACGTCGTGGCCGACACGCAGATCCGACTGGCGAAGGCGATGTCATGGACGACGGGACTGATCGCGATGGTGATGGGGGCACTGGGGATGCTCAACACGATGCTGATGTCGATCTTCGAGCGGACGCGCGAGATCGGCATCCTTCGGGCGGTCGGCTGGCGTCGACACCGAGTGCTGGTCCTGGTACTGGGCGAGGCCCTCGTGATCGCAACAGCCGGGACGCTGATCGGGGGCGTCCTGGCCGCGGTTGGGATGCAGGCGCTCATGCTCTCGCCGACGGCCCGGGGGTTTATCGACCCGAACATTCCGATCGAGGTGCTGGGCCTGGCCCTTGCGATGGGGATCGGGCTGAGCCTGCTCGGCGGCCTGTATCCGGCGGCGCGGGCCGCTGCGCTCGACCCGACGGAGGCCCTCCGCCATGAGTGACGGCAACGGCGCCCCGATCCTCCGGGCCGAGGGGCTGGTGAAGTATTACCCTGACGGAAACGTCCAGGCGCTGCGCGGGGTTTCGCTGGAGGTGCGCGACGGCGAGTTCGTGGCGATCACCGGTCCGAGCGGCTGCGGCAAGAGCACGCTTCTGCACCTGCTCGGCGGTCTCGATCGGCCCGACTCGGGCGAGGTCTGGTTCCGGGGCGCCTCGATGGCGAGACTTGACCTCGACGCCTTCCACGCCCGCCGGATTGGGTTCGTCTTTCAGTCGTTCTACTTGCTGCCAACGCTGACGGCCGCCGAGAACGTGCAGATCCCCATGTTCGAGGGGCCCTGGCCGAGGCCGGAGCGTGCTCGACGGGCCTCGGATCTGCTGGCCGAGGTCGGTCTCTCGCACCGGGCCGGGCAACGCCCGACACGACTCTCGGTCGGCGAACGGCAGCGGGTCGCCATCGCCCGGGCGCTGGCGAACGAGCCGGAATTGCTCCTGGCCGACGAGCCCACCGGCAACCTCGACAGTGCCAGCCAGGAGGAGATCCTCCGGCTGCTCGGCCAGCTTCGCGATCGCCGACGGATTACGCTGGTGATCGTCACCCACAGTGAGGAGGTCGCCCGCGCTGCCGATCGTCGGATCGCGATCAAGGATGGGCGGATCCTGGCGACGGAATAGTCGGGGGGCCGGCCTCTTGGCAGCCGGCCGCCGCACTGGCAGACTAACCCGGGACCCTCCTGCACCAATGTCCCGGGGAGATTCGTGCGATGCCTCGCAAGATCCGTGTTGTTCTTTCTCTGTTCGCGACCCTCGTCCTTGCCGGCGGGGCGATGGCCGATCCGCCGGGCCTCAAGACACTCTCGATCGGAGCCCCCGCGCCCGACTTCCACCTGCCTGGCGTCGACGGCAAAAACTATTCGCTGGCGGATTTCTCCGATGCGAAGGTCCTGGCCGTGATCTTCACCTGCAATCACTGCCCGACCGCCCAGGCGTACGAGGATCGGATCGCCCGGCTGCACGCCGACTATCGCAGCAAGGGCGTGGCCGTCATCGCAATCTCGCCCAACGATCCGAAAGCCGTCCGGCTCGACGAACTCGGCTACACGGACCTCGACGACTCGTTCGAGGACATGAAGATCCGCGCGAAGGATCACCACTTCGCCTATCCGTATCTCTACGACGGCGAGACCCAGGCGACCTCACGCGCCTACGGTGTCCTCGCCACTCCGCACGTCTTCGTCTTCGACGCCGGGCGGAAGCTCCGGTACGTTGGACGCTTCGATGATGCCGAGGTCAAGACGCCGAAATCGCACAACACGATCAACGCCGTCGAGGCCCTGCTGGCCGGTCGGCCGGTCGCGGTCGAGAAGACGCGCGTCTTCGGCTGCTCGACCAAGTGGGCCGACAAGCGAGACACCGCCGTGAAGTCGCTTCAAAAATGGGACGCCGAGCCCGTCTCCATCGAGCCGATCGAGATCGAGGCGGTCGCGAAGCTGGCCCGGAACGAGTCGGAGAAACTCCTCGTCGTCAATCTCTGGGCGACCTGGTGCGGGCCCTGCGTCACCGAGCTTCCCGAGCTGGTCACCATCAATCGGATGTATCGCCGGCGCCCGTTCCAGATGGTCACGATCAGCATGGATGAACCGGCGAAGCGCGACCAGGCGCTGAAGGTGCTCCGAGAAAACCACGTCGCCACGACCAATTACCTCCTCCATTCGACCGATCGCGACAGGTTCGCCGAGGCGCTCGATCGCGAATGGCCCGGGCCGCTGCCTTACACGGTGGTCATCGCGCCAGGGGGGAAGGTCGTCTATCGGAAGAGCGGACCAATCGACCCGCTCGAACTCAAGCGGGCGATCGTCGGCCAGATCGGTCGGACTTACAAATGAACGGTCACGCCGCAGGCCAGCCGGGTGCGAACGGTCGGCCGGCCCGCGGCGTCTTGTTGGGTTTAACGTCCCCGATGATGGGTCGGGTGGGCGACACGGAGGGCAAGCGGAAGGCTGCCCGCCGGTGCGGTACGCTCGAGAGCAAGCAAGGCCCGGCGGCTAACGTAGGCATTGAGCGAGGAACTGCCGATGTAAGCCTGCGTCCCGTTATAACTGGCGAAGACAAACTTGTTCACCAGCCGGGGGCCCAGCACGTCGAGGACGGCCGTGCCGTTCGTCAGGTCAACGGTCCGGTAGAACGCCTGGGCGTTGACGTAGAAGGTGACGGTCCCGGTTGGTGTGCCGGTCGCCGGGGCATCCGGCAGCACCTGTGCGATCAACTCAAACTTGCGGACCCGTCGGTGTCCAATCCGGATCGGGACAATCGTCAGGGTCGGGTTGGTCCCGGCCGCGGAGACATACTGAGTCAGTGGCGCTGAGGTACTATTCTGGAACGAGGAGTTGGAGAGGTACAGCGCGTTGATCGTGTGCGTGCCGAAGGCCAGCGACGAGGTTGTCAGTGCGGCCTGGCCGGTGGAGGCGTTGAGTGGGACAAGGCCGAGAAGCGACCCGTCGGCAATGAAGGCGACATTGCCGGTCGGAGTCCCCAGGCCCGAACTGGCCGCGGTGACTGTGGCCGTGAACGTCACCGGCTCTCCCGGAACGGCTACCTGGTTGGAGGATGTCAGAGTCGTCGTCGTCGCGTACGAGACAACGAGAGTCAGCGTGCCGTTCTGATCGGTGATCGTGTAATTCGGAGAGCTGCCACCGGTAATGAAGATCGGGTAAGTTCCCGGCGGGCTGGTCGAACTCGCGGAGGTCGCCAGCGTCGGCTGGGTGGTCAGCGAGGCCACCGTGTCGGTCCCCTGAAGTCCGACGGCCGTATAGGTGAGTGCCGGTAGCGGCGAGCCGGCCGTCGAGGTCAGGTCATTGGCGACGAGGAGCAGGGGCGCGGGCGTGATGTTCGCGGTCAGGCCGGACGGCTGCTGGAGCACGTAATCCGGAGAGGCCGGTCCCAGGAGCGAAAGGCCGCTGACCGTCACCGGAATGTTCGTCCCAGCGCCCGCACTGGCGAAGGCCGCCGCCGCGTTGAGCGTCTGAAGCTGCACGTTGTCGCCGTTCAGCACGCCGTTGAGTGTCGCCCCGCTGGTATCGACCGTCGCCTTGGCTGTCGCGTCATATTGCTTGTTTTCCGCGACCACTCCGCTGACGGTCAACGTCGCCGGAGTGACGCTCACCGACTGCGGCGACGAGGTGCTCCCGGCATAGGTGGTCGACAATGGCGTTGGAAGGTACACGGCGAAAATCTGGTGCGGCGATCCCAGAACGCCGAGGTAGCTCACGGTCGTCGTGGCGATCCCATTGTTGAGCGGCGCCGTCGCGATGACCTTCCCGCCAGAACTCGGATTTCCGTCCAGAAACTCGACCGTGCCCGTTGCTGTTCCATTGGACCCGGTCACGGTCGCGGTCAGCGGGATGGTCTGGCCGTAGACATACGAGGGGCTGGGGAACGCCTGGAGCGTGGTCGTCGAGCGTCCCGCAACGTTGGTCAGCACCACGTCCCGGCCGGTCGCTCCGCCGACGTAGCTGATCCGGAAGATATAATTCCCGGCGCCGACCGCCGCACCCTCCGGAAGACCCGCGAAGACCCCGTTCACCGGCACCCCGGTTCCGTTACTGATGATGGTGAGCGTGTCGCCAAAGGCAGGCGCGTATCCACCAGCTAGGGTGGCGCTGAGTTTCGCACCGCCGAGGTTGATCGTTTGCCCTGGGGTGGTGGGCGACGATTGCGTGAGCTCGCTGGCGGTGGGTGTGCCGCTCACGGACGTGAGGACCGTCTGGAAGGTCGAGGCGCTATCGAGCGTCACGTTGCTCCCGGTCGAGACCGAGGTCTGCGTGACGGAAAGCGACCC